>CAZKZR010000026.1:11167-14204 GCA_964557245.1 uncultured Anaerolineaceae bacterium
GCACGCCGTTCGGCCAGGGGCGCGTCGCCTTCGTACATGTACGCAGCCACGTAATCGAACAGCAGCGACCGAGCGAACGGAGATGCCTCCCGCGTCTCAACGCTGGCAATCCGAATCTCGCGCGATTGCACCTGGCGGAGGACCTCTACCAGCCCTGGAAGGTCGAACACGTCTCGCAGGCACTCGCGGTAGGTTTCGAGGACGATGGGGAAGGACCCGTAGCGGCTTGCCACCGCCAGCAGGTTTGCGGAACGCTGGCGCTGCAACCACAACGGCGACCGCGAACCTGGCCGTTTGCGCGGCAGCAGCAATGCCCTTCCCGCGTTCTCCCGGAAGTGCGAGGCGAACATCGCGGTGTTCGCGAGCCTCGAAACAACCATCTCCTCCACGGCCTCCGGCGCCGGAAACAGCGCTTCGGGCGGCGGCGGTTCTTCGCCCCCGGCGAAGCGAATGGCGATCCCGTCATCGCTCCAGATGGTCTGAACATCGAAGCCGCTCTGCTCGGTCAGCGTCGCCTCGATCGCCTGTGCCCACGGCGCATGCACTTGCCCGCCGAACGGCGAAAGCAACACCATCCGCCAGTCGCCGAGTTCGTCTCTGAAGCGTTCGACCACCACCTGGCGGTCAGTCGGAAGGTGGCCGGTCTCCTGCTTCTCGTCATGCAGATACGCCAGCAGATTCTGCGCTGCGTTGTCGTCGAGGTCGTGCTCGCGCGTCAGCCGCTCCAGCGCAGCCGATGGGTTCTTGACGCCATCGATTTCCCGCGTGAATGCCCCGATCGCTCGCCCGAATTCGAGCGGCCGCCCAATGCCGTCGCCCTTCCAGAACGGCATCTTCCCCGGTTCGCCGGGCGCCGGGCTGACGATGACCTGGTCGCGCGTGATCTGCTCGATCCGCCATGTCGTCGCGCCCAGCAGGAAGGTTTCCCCCGGCCGGCTTTCATAGACCATCTCTTCGTCCAGCTCGCCGACGCGTGGCCCGCCAACTCCCAGGAATACGCCATAGAGCCCGCGGTCCGGGATGGTTCCGGCGTTGACGAGCGCGGTTGTTCGCGCGTCCCGGCGGCTGGAAAGCACGTTGGTGTCCCGGTCCCAGAGAATCCGCGGCTTAAGGTCGGCGAACTCGTCTGACGGGTACTGGCCGGAGAGCATGCCCAGTACCCCCTCCAGCTGCTCATGGCTCAGCGAGGAGAAGTTGTAACAGCGGCGCACAAGGTCGTACACCTCGTCGACTGTCAGGTCGTCCGCCGCGCACATCGCCACAATCTGCTGGGCGAGCACATCGAGCGGGTTGCGCGGCACATCAGTCTTTTCGATCAGCCCCTGTCGCATCCGCTGCGTCACCACCGCGCATTCCAGCAAATCGCCGCGGAACTTCGGAAAGATCCGGCCGATGCTGGTGGCCCCGACCTGGTGACCGGCTCGACCGACCCGCTGCAAGCCGCGCGCCACCGACTTCGGCGACTCCACCTGGATGACCAGGTCCACGGCGCCCATGTCTACGCCAAGTTCCATCGAGCTCGTGCAGACGAGTCCCGGCAGCTGTCCTGACTTCAGCATCTCTTCCGCTTCCAGCCGCTGCTCGCGAGAAACGGACCCGTGATGCGCCCGCAGCAACTCCTCTCCCGCCAGTTCGTTGATACGGGCCGCCAGCCGCTCGGCCAGCCTCCGGTTATTCACGAACAGCAACGTCGAACGATGTTGCCGCACGAGTTCCAGCATCTGCGGATAGATTGCCGGCCAAATGGACGTTCGCGCCTCCGGACCCACCTCCGATTCGGGCATATCGCCGACGATTTCGCCCAGCCGCGTCATGTCCTCGACCGGGACAACCACCTTCAGATCCAGGTCGCGCCGCGCTCCGGCATCCGCAATGCGCACCGGTCGATCGCCGCCGAGGTACTTCGCCACTTCTTCCAACGGCCGCTGCGTTGCGGAAAGGCCAATCCGCTGAAACGGCCGCCCGGTCAGTCGCTCCAGCCGCTCCAGGGAGAGCGCAAGGTGAGCCCCGCGCTTGGTGCCTGCCATGGTGTGGATTTCGTCGACGATGACCGTGTCGACCGTTTCGAGCACGCTCTTCGCCTGCGAAGTCAGCATCAGGTAGAGCGACTCGGGAGTCGTGATCAGGATGTCCGGCGGTTCTCTCCGAAGGTCCGCGCGCTCTCGTGTTGGGGTGTCTCCGGTTCGCGTGGCTACCGTTATGTCCGGTGGTGTCAGCCCTTCCCGGGCGGCCGCGATTCGCAGCCCGGCCAACGGCGCCCGCAGATTCCGTTCCACGTCATAGGAAAGCGCTTTCAGCGGCGAGATGTAGAGGACCGAGACTCCAGCCCGGACCGGCTTGCCGTTCTTCCCGACAGGCAGCGGCGGACGATTCGCGAGTTTATCGAGGCACCAGAGAAACGCTGCAAGCGTCTTTCCCGAGCCCGTTGGCGCCAGGAGCAGCGTGTGCTCGCCGCCGGCGATGGCGCTCCATCCGAGTTCCTGCGCCTGCGTCGGCCCCTGGAAGGTATCTCGGAACCAGGCGCGCGCGGACGCGCTGAACCGCTCCAGTGCCGAATCTATCGTCGCCTGCGCCATCCGCCCATTGTGCCAGACTGCTCAAGCGCTAGCACATCTGTTCGCTTACTTTGCCTTGCTCGCCGCTGGCCGCCTGGCTGCGGGCTTCGGCTTTGCGGGAGCCGCCAGCGGCGGTACAACCTCGGGCTCCCGTGGCGGGTTAGTCACGAACCCCAAATGCGCACGCTTTTCGTCCGGCTCCGGGTGGATCTCAACGCGGAAAATCGTCTGGTACGGGACAAACATCTGCACCGGGTGCGGGTGATCTGGGCGGGCCGTTGAAAGCGCGACCCACTGATCCGAAACGCCGCTGATGCCGTTCACGTAGTGCGTGGCGCCGTCTACCGTGCTCAGTTCCACCACGGGGACCTCGCAGCCGAGCTGCTGGCAGAACCCGGCGATAGCGCCCGGCAGCACCTGTTCGAAGAACGTGCGGTCAAACGGGATGCCGTTCGGGATGGTGGGGTTCGCGGGCGCGGCGG
>CAZKZR010000027.1:0-3885 GCA_964557245.1 uncultured Anaerolineaceae bacterium
TTGGTGGCGCCAAAGGCCTATGGAACTCGCCGGTCAGCTATCCGCGCAACACAGGGACCTGCTCCTCGACCTCTCGCTGCTGATCAGTGAGCGGCGGGGCGTTGAGGAGATCTTTGCGACTTTCGCGGACCACGTCCGGCATGGCGCGACGTTTGACTTCACTTCGCTCTTCGTGACGACTGCCGACCCGAACCTGGTCCGCTGCATTGGCAACTACCCGCAGTTCGAAGGCGCATGGGAGCCGGGTTCGATCCACGAAGCTCCCAACACGGGGGCCGATCGCGTGGAGCGCGAGACCGAAGGCACGGAGTACAACCCGAGCCGCGTCGACATCGAAGCCACACGGGCACTGGCCGCGCAGGGTTACGAACGAGCCTGGACCACGCCCCTTTTTGTTGAAGGCAAGAACTACGGCATGCTCTCCGTGGCGAAGAAGGCCAGGGGTCACTTCGCGGATGACGACATCCGCTTTCTGAAAGCGGCGGCGATACTGCTGGCGACCGCGGTGCGGCAGGACCTGGAGCTGGAAGATGCGCAGCGCAGCGCGGCGCGGGCCGAAGCGGCGAGCGCACTGGTTATCGCGCTGCAGGCCGGCGAGCCGATTGATGACCTGTTCGCGCGGTTGCCGGCGCTGCTCGAGGACTGCCTGGCTGTTGATTACATCGGGCTGGTGATGGACCCGGGCACGGGGTTCGTTGTGGTGGGCGAAACGCCCGCCGGCGTACACCGCCAGCTGCCTCCAGACGAGGCCGGCACGAAGTTCATTCACCAGATGGCGGAGGGCCAGGACTTCCTTCAGTTCAGGGCGGACGGCCGGCGGGAGTACCAGGAGAGTTTTGTTTCGCGCGGATTGAAGCGGGTGGGCCTGGCGTTCCTCAGGGATGCGGGTGAACTACGCGGGATGCTCATGCTGGCGCGAAAGACACCGCGCAAGTTCGACAGCGACGAGCTGACCTTCGTCGAGCTCCTGCGCTCCGTGCTTTCACACTCACTTTCGAACCAGCAACGCTTGCAGCGGACGGAGGCGGCGGCTGCACGCGCGCGGACGTTGAACGAGGTGGCGCTGCTGCTCAATGCGGGCGAGGAGATCGACGCCATCTTTCAACGGCTCATTGCCTTGTTGGATCACTCGCTGGACGTGGACTACATCGGCTTGATGGAAGTCACCGACGAGCGGGGCCAACTCCTGCGGCAGGTTGGGTGCCGTCCCGAACTGGTGCGGCCGGTTGGGCAGCTGGCGAACTCAACCGAGACGGGTCTCGACGAGTTGCTGGCTCACGGCCTGACGATGTTCCAGTACTCCCTGGGCGAGTTCGGAGACCGATCGGCGTTTACACGCGCAGCGCGCGATGCCGGCATGCGCCGGGCGATCAGCGTGGTGGTCCAATCGGGATCGCGGATCCAGGGGATCCTTTCGTTGGCGCGGACGCAGCGGGCTCGCTTCAGCGCTGACGAAGAGGCGTTCCTGAAAACCCTGGCGGCGATGCTCGGACAAGCCATGGAGGCGCGCCGCCGGCTGGACCAGGTGCGGACCGAGGCGGCGCGCAACGCGCTGCTCGGTGACCTCGCGATCCTGCTAAACAACGGAGAGACGCTCGAAGCGTTTTTCGAGATCTTGAGCAGCCAGTTGCAGCGCGCGGTGCCGTTTACAGGCCTGGTGCTCATGGTTCGTACGGACGAAGCCGACACGTATCGCGTGGTGCAGGGCCTGCGGAAGCGTTCCTTCCAGGCGGGCCAGATCATCCAAAAAGCGGACTTCGGCGAACACGTGCTTTCACGGTTCGATGCCGGCGAACTGGTGGTCGAAGGCGACACGATAGAACTCGGCGGGAACGTGGCCCTCGGCGCGCGCTCGAACGGCACGATGCGGGGCGCCATCTCCTCCATCCGGAACGGGACGGATGTGGTCGGCTACTTGCTGATGGGCCGCGCCGAGAATGAGCCGTTCAGTGAGGACGAACGAGGCTTTATCGAGTTGGTCAGCGCATTGGCCGGGCAGGCGATTGCGAACCTGCGCAAGGTCAGGGAAAAGGAAGTGCAGGCGATCCGCAGCCGCGCGATCTCCGAGCTTTCGGCGGTGCTCCAGGACGGCAGCGGCATCCAGGAGCACTTTTCAACGGTCGCTGACGTGCTCCTGCAAGCTGTGGGGTTCGATTTCCTTTCGATAACGCTTCCGGACCCGGTGACCGGCGAGAACACCACGATTCGCAGTCACGAACTGACGGTCAACGGGGAGCCGCTCGCGCAGGGCGTTGGGGACCTGCCGTCCGCGGTTCAAGCAGGAAGCGGAGTGACGCAGTACGAAACCCGGGGAGCAAGCCACGAGGGGCTGACGGCGCTGCATGAACAGGGGTTCCAACGGACGGCGCTTGCCGAGATTCCGGGCTGCCCGGATGGGCTACTGACGATCGGCCGCAGCCAGGACGTCCCGTTTAGCGAGGACGAGCTTTCGTTCATCGGCGTGCTGGCGGCTCTGTTCGGCCAGGCATCCGCCAACCATCGTGACCAGCACTTGCAGGAAGTGGAGGCGAGCCGCAACCGCGCGCTGGGAGACCTGGCGCTGGTTGTGAACGACGGGCAGCCGATCGAGACCCATTTCCGCTGGCTCTGCCAGCTCCTCGATGCGCAGGGATTCGAATTCTGCGCGCTGACGGCTCGCCAGCCCAGGAGAGACGGTTACCGGCTCATGCGATCGTTCGAGCTGCCGGGCGACGACGGCCGACCCCACCCCGAGCGAATCGACGAGATGCGGGCCTTCGGGGCGCGGTCAGTGCAATACGGACCAGGCGCGGCGATCAGAAATCTCCCGTCCGGATTCTTCGAGCACGGTCCGCAACGGGCGGCGTCCGTGCTTTTGCGCGCGGGATCGAGCGAAGAAGGCTTGTTGACCATCGGCAGGAGCCGGCCGGAGGCGTTCACGCCGCAGGAGATGACCTTCTTCGAACTCCTGGGGACGCTGCTTGCCTATGCGATCGCCAACGAGGGGCGCCTGGCAACGAGCGAAGCAGAAGCGGAAGAACAGACAATTGTGGCTGAGGCCGCCGCGGCCGTGGCCCGAGAATCCAGCCCGTTGGCGATCACGCGGGCGCTGCGCGGTGCGGTTTCGCGCTTCATACCGGCGCCGTACGTGACGTTCGGATTCCTCGAGCCGGGCACGGTGAACTTCGTGACGCGCGAAGGGCCGCTGGAGCCGGAGCCCATCGGCGAGTACTTCACACGGGCATTCTCCGAGCGGCAGGTGGCCGTGCCACCGACCGCGCAACGGGTGCTCGCGGGGGAGCGCATCCCGGATCTCGAGGCGCTTGGGGTGCAGGGGCATCTGCTGACCACGGCGCAGTCGGCCGGTACGGTGGTTGGATTGCTGCTGATCGGGTCACGGTCAGAGATGTTCGAGCCGGGACCGCGGGAGGCGAGGCTGTGCCGGTTGATCGCGGACATTGTGGGTCCGGCGATGGCGAACGCCCGGGCGGCGGAGCGGGCGCGAGAAGACGTGGAGGACCAGCGCGTGCTGGCGGAGATCGGGGCGGTCGCGGCGCGGGAGGGCACACCGCAGGACATTCTGCGGGCGATCAGGGGGCCGCTTTCGAGCGTTGTGCCGCAGCCTGTGGCGGTGTTCGGCTTCCGGGAGCAGGACTCCATCGTGTTGCCGCAGCCGAATGGGGCACTCAACCGCGTGCCGCTTGGCGAGTATGCGACGTTGCTGGATGCCGAGGGGCAGTTGTATGGCGAGGGCCTCCCGGACGACCTGCGCGGGACGGACCTCGGCAACCTGCGGTTGAACGCTGTTTGCGCCACGGCGGTGCGCTCCGCTGGTGTGGCCGTCGGCTATCTGATCGTGGGGTCGCGATCGAAGGACTTCGCGTTCGGGGAGCGAGAGCTACAGCA
>CAZKZR010000027.1:3985-14155 GCA_964557245.1 uncultured Anaerolineaceae bacterium
TGATCGTGGGGTCGCGATCGAAGGACTTCGCGTTCGGGGAGCGAGAGCTACAGCAGTGCCGCAGGATTGCCCAGATGGTTGGCCCGGCGATGGAGAACGCGCGGGCCGCGCTGCGAGCGCGGCTGGACGCGGAAGAACAGAGCATTCTGGCCGAGGCTTCGGCGGCGCTGGCGGCGGGCACGAGCGAAGCGGAGCTTTCGGCGGCGCTCGCCCGGCCCATCCAGCGGTTCCTTCCGGATGCGATGGTCACGGTGTTCTTCCTCAACGGGGAAGACCTCGAGAGCGGAACGGTGACACTCGGGCGGTTCGGCCCGCAAGCGGCGATCGCGCTGGAGCAGGGGCAGAGCGTGGTGGAAAAGCCGTGGCCGGCGCTAAGCGAATTGGGCCGCGAGATGCTGGAACAAGCAGGGGTGGCACGGTTCGTGCTGACCACGATGAACGCCGGCGGTGAGCGCCAGGGCATCGTCTTCGCGGGGCTTCGTGACGCGGCTGTCCGGCCAGGAGAGCGTGAACTGCGGCTGTTGCAGCTGATCAGCGACATTGCCGGACCGGCGTTCGCCAACGCCCGAGAAAGCGCCCGCCGCGCCGAAGACGCGGAAGAGCAGCGGTTCCTGGCGGATGTTGCGGCGACTGCTGCGCGGGCAACCGACGAAAACGACCTCATCCGCGGGCTGTGGCAACCGTTCCGGCGTTTCGTGCCGCGGGCGCGCATCGCGTTCTTCTTTCGCGAGGGAAACGGTTTCCAGCTGCCGGGGCGGAACCGGGAGCCGTTCGCCATCCCACCGCAACTTGCCGTGGTGCTCACGCAGGGGCAGCAAGTGGGCACGCTGCGAGACCCAGAGCTCGACCCGCGGTCGCGCGCGTTCTTTGAAGCGCAGGGAATCACGAGCTGGGTAGATACGGTGGTGGCTTCGGGCGGGGAAACGCTAGGCCTGTTCTTCGTTGCCACGAAAGACCCTGACTACACGGTCGGCGCCCGGGATGCGCGGCTTTGCCGCCTGGTGGCGGACATTGTGGGGCCGGCGATGGCGAACATTCGCGAGAGCCGCCAGCGCAAGGAAGATGCGGAGGAGCAGCGGATCCTTGCCGAGGCTGCTTCAGCCCTGGCGGCGGGCACGAGCGAACTGGACATCCTGCAGCGGCTTGCGCGGTCCATCCGCTCGTTCGTGCCACGCGCACGGGTCAGCTTCAGCTACGTCGAGGGCGGGGAAATGTGGCAGTTCGACGGGCGCCACCGGCGGCCGGTGCATGAGCACGCTCGGAAAGTCCTCGAGACAGGCCAGGGCATCGGCGAAATCGGGAACACACCGATCACCGAGCAGAGTCATGAATTGATCACTCGCGTGGGAGTGAGCCGATGGGTGGACACGCTGGCTCACGCCGGCGGCGCTGCGATTGGTCTGCTCTGGGTTGGCTCGCCGCTGGATGACTACCGGTTCAGCGCATCGGACTTGCGCCGGCTTCGTCTCATCGCCGATGTGACCGGCCCGGCCATGCTGAACGCCCGGGAGCGGGCACGCAGGCAAGAGGAGGCCGACGACGAGCGGATGCTTTCGGAGATAGCCTCGCTGGCGGCGCGGGCGACAGATGCGCTGCAGATTATTGAAGGATTGCCCTCGATCCTCGCCGCGCGCGTGCCCGGTGCGTTCGCGCTGTATGGGTTTATGGACGGCGACGCCGTCACATACCAGCGGGCGCGAGTTGGGGATGAACGCGAAGGGCCGGAGTACCTGACGGTGCGCCTGACAGAGGCCGCGCGGACAGCGAGAGAGCAGGGCCAGGCGATCGGCGAGCTGCCGGACGTGCCTGCCTACCAGCCGTACTTGGCCCTGGGACTGCAGGAGTACGTGCTGACGAGCTACGCATCGAGCGGCGCGCCGCTCGGGATCCTGCTGATCAGTACGAACGATGCCGAGTACCACTTCTCTGAGCGAACGCTGGCGCTCTTCCGGCGGATCACGCAGGTGGTGGGCCCGGCCATCGAGACCGCGAGAGCAGAGGCGGAACGCTCGCGCCAGGCGGAGCTCTACAGTCTGATGCTCCGGTCGCTTTCGGAAGGTGTCGTGCTTTCGGACATCCACGGGCGAATGGTGTTCGCCAACGGGCTGGGGCGGACCATCCTGCGGGCCCTGGATCCTTCCGGGCAGGCGAGCACCTGGCAGGAGATTGTGGCGCTTCTTCCCGAGGACGCGCGCGAAGGGTACCGGGCCGTCTACGAACGCGGCGAAGGTTCGCGGGGGCGGACCACGCTGAGCGTGGAGGGCCGTGAGCGCTGGTTCGATTATGAACTGGTGCCGTTAAACGACCCGGTGATGAAGATCCTGCTCGTGGCGGCCGATGTCACCGCCGATGTGGAGCGCGAGAACGAGCAGCTGCGGCATCGCAACCAGATGGAGCAGGCGCAGCGGCTGGCTGCGCTGGGCGAACTGATCGGCGGGGTGGCGCATGAACTGAATAACCCGCTGACGGCCATCCTGGGGTTCGCGGAGGTGATGTCCCTTTCGAAGGAGGCCGAGCCGCTGGCGGAAGACCTGGCGGTCATCCAGAAGGAAGCGCTTAGGGCGCGGAACATCGTGCGGGACCTGCTGTTTATCGTGCGGCCGGGTACTTCGGAGCGAAGCCTGATCCCGGTTTCGGACCTGATGGGCCACATCGAACGGCTGAGGCGCGCCGCGTGGACGCAGCAAGGGATCGGTTGGGAGATCAACATCCAGGAGCCGTGCCTGGTGTGGGGCAACGAACATCAGCTGACCCAGGTGATGCTGAACCTGGTGACAAACGCGGAGCACGCACTGGAAGGGGCGGAAAAGCGGCGCATCAGCATCCGGGCGGCGACGCACGGCGGACGGACCGAGATCATCGTCTCGGACACGGGCGCCGGAATGGACGCCGCGACGCGCGACCGTGTGTTCGAGCCGTTCTTCACCACGAAGCAGGGCCACGGAACCGGGCTCGGATTGCCGCTCTCCTATTCGATCGTTCAGTCCCACGAGGGCGTGATCTCGGTGGATTCGGCGCCGGGCGAGGGCGCAACCTTCACGATTTCGCTGCCGGCTGCGCAGGATGCGCCGGCGAAACCCGAGGTCCCGTTCACCGCCGCCGAGCAAGGGGCCATCAGGGTGCTGGTTGTCGATGACGAACCCAGCCTGCGCAAGGTCTGCCAGCGGTTGATTTCGAGCATGGGACATGAGTGCGCCGTGGCGGATAGCAGCGCGAGCGCGGTGGACCTCGCGCGGCAGAGCGACTTCGATGTGGTGCTTTGCGACTACCGCCTCGCTTCGGAGACCGCGAATGACGTGGTCGCCGGATTCGAGCGGGTGGCGCCGCAGCTGGTGGAGCGGGTGGTTATCGCTACCGGGGCCACCACGGACCCCGGAGTGCTCGAGCTCACTGAACGCTACGGGTTCAAGTTGATAGCCAAGCCGTACGGCGCGGATGACCTTGCGGCAGTCATCCAGCGAGCCAGTTAGAAGTTAAAGGTCCCGGGTTCGAGGCCGAGGAGGACGCGGCCGGCCGCTTCCCAGTTGGCATCCTGGACCTGGATGTGCGCCGCGGCGGTATGGATGTCGCGCCAGCAGCGTTCCAGCGGAGAGTTGGCGGTGATGGCGCTGGCGCCCGCCATGCGGAAGAGCGAATCAACCGCCTGGCTGCAGTTCTCAGCTACGAACGTCCCGGCCAGGCGGACAGATGCGCGGTCTTCATTGCTGAACGGCTTGCCGGCGGCGGCGCGGTCCCACGCGTCGTGCATGGCGGCGTAATAGAAGGCGCGAGCGGAGCGAACCTGGGCTTCGGCCCTGCCTACCCCGGCCTGGATAAGCCCCCTCTGGCGCAGTTCCAGACCGGAGATGGGATTGACCTTCGCGCAGGCGATTTCCGCGAATGCGGAGATCGCGTGCCGGGCCAGGCCAAGGCAGACCGGCGGCGACTGGATGGAGGCGACGATCGAGGTGAACGGGATGCGCAGCATGGGATCATCGCGGAAGGCTGGGAAGCCGGCGATGGGGTTCCCCGGGAAGGCCAATTTCGCAGGTACGAAAGTGTCTTCGAACAGCACATCATGCGTGCCGGTGCCGCGTAGTCCTGTGACGTTCCAGGTGTCGACGACCGTTCCGCCGCTGCGCGGGATGAACCAGCCGAGCATCTCGGGGCCTTGGGGTCCCAGGCGCGGCGTTTCGCCATCGAAGACCTGGGCGACTCCACCGAACCAGCCGGCATGCATCGCGCCGCTGCAATACGGCAGCTGACCAGAGACGCGATAGCCGCCGCTGACGGGAGTGGCCCGCATCGGTTTGCCACCGCCAGCTACCAGCGGGGTCTCAACGCCGAGGATCTCGCGGGCGACATCCTGGTGGACGCAGCCGCTGAAATAGGCGGCTGCGAAGCTCAGCGCGACAGTCCAACCCGCCGAGCCATCGATGGTCGCGACCGCCTCGACGACCTTCAGGCCTTCGGGCAGGGAGAGCCCGAGCCCACCGAACTCGGGTGGCAAGTAAATGCCGAAGAGGCCCGCTTCATTCAGGGCGCGATGCAAGGCGAGCGGCATGTGGCGCTCGCGCTCCATCTCATCGGCGTAGCGCTGGATGGCGGTTCGGACAGGCGAAACGAGTGAGTCAACGGACCCACGCGGGATAGTTGCAATCATGGAAATAGTTCCTCCTGCAACTACCGTAGGCAGGCGCCCCGAGAGAGCTCTGTGACCGGGATAACCAACTTTCCCGCGGCTTGCCGCGGCGGTGGACCGAATCAGGCGGGGACTTCGGGCTGGCAGGAGCGGCAGAAGCTGGTGATCCGCTGGTTGGCCGTGATTTCGCTGATGGTGGCCTGGCAGCGCGGGCAGGGCTTGCCGCCGAGGCGGTGGACGCGCATGAAGTCGCGGCGTTCTTCGTAGTCCAGCACGCCGTCCTTGACCATCGCCCCGGCGACCAGCGGAGTGGCCCAGGCCATAACGGCGAGGGACGCGCGGTAGAGGCTGCGGAGCTGGTCATCAGAGAGTTTGGTGCGGGGGATGTACGGGTTGATCTGCGCTTCCCAGAGGATTTCGTCCGAGTAGGCGTTGCCGATGCCCTGGACGAACTCGGCGTTGGTGAGGACGCTCTTGATCTGGCCACGGTACTTCTTCGTGCGAGCCAGCCAGACGTCCTCGGTGAGCGCGGGATCGAGGAGGTCCGGGCCGTTGGCGGTCCAGTTCGGGATGAGGCTCATCTGATCGAGCGGGACGAGGTACACCTTCCCCATCACGCGTTCATCGGAGTAGCGGAAGGAGCGGCCCTCTTCAATGCCCATGACGAGACACGTCTTGGCGCGCAGTTTCACCTTCGGATCGACGTATTGGAAGCGGCCCGTGAGCATCGGATTGATTGCCAGCGCCCGCTCGGAGGCGAGGGGGAAGAGGAGGAACTTGCCGTGCCGCTGGACGGGGCCGAACACGTCTCCGGGGAGTGTTTCGCGGAGTTCCTGTGCAGGCGTCCGGAAAACGAAGGGGATGCGGGCGTCAGCAGAGGCGATGCGCTTGCCGGCCAACTGCTCGGTGAAGTAGCCCTTGATAGCTTCCAGTTCGGGGATCTCTGGCATGGAATCTCAAGCCTACCGGATCGTGGGAAGGGGTCCTACTTCGGAAGTTCTTCGACGTGGAGACCGAACAGCGGCGGCGGCTCCAGGCCGAGGAGCCGGAGGTATTCGCAGAGTTGGCTGCGGTGGTGCGTCTCGTGTTCGATGAGGCCGCCGACCGCCCGTCGCCAGGCGGGGAACGGTTCGCCGCGGGTCTGGGGGATCATCCGGGTGAGATCTGCGTCGACGAGGCCGGCGATGGTCTTCTTGCCGGTGCGAAGCGCCAGGCGGCGGATATCGGCAGCGGACGCGCCGGGTTTCACGGCATGTCCCTTGTAATGAAGCACGCCGGTCTGAATGCCGCCGAGGTTCATCAGGCGGGAGTTGGCGATGTGCGAGACGAGTTCGCCCGCCGTGAATTCGCCGGGCGCCGGCCGCCAATCGATGTCTTGGTCACGGAGACGCTCGACAGCTTCGTAGGTGCGGCCCTGTACGTTTCCGACGTAGGTGATGAGGTCGTCGCGTCCAATCATCGAAGAATCGTAGCGGCTGCGGCGGCCGCGCGGCGACTCGCAAGCGGGGAACGGTGCTGGCCGGGCAGAACTCTCTTCGCACCGCCGGAGACGTGGGCTAGGATAGTCCCGCCACCCGCACGTGAGGTGAACGCCGTAGGCGAGCCGGAGAAACGCAGCGTGTCCTCAACCGAAGAGTCTTCCGCACTTCCCAATGATCCGGCCGTAATCGCGCTGCTGGAGGCGGCGGGCGTGTGGATGTGGGAAGCGGATCTTCCGCAGGAGACCACGATCTTCCAGCCGGGCTTCTGGGAGCAGTATGGCTACCAGGCGGCCGATATGGCCGAAACCTTCGAGTTCATCCGGGTGATGGAGCGGGACGACCTGAGCGAAGTGGTTCGAGCGTGGCGGGCCCACCTTGAGGATGGCGCGCCGTTCTACCAGTCCGAGTGGAGGTTGCGCCTGCCCGATGGCGGACATCGCTGGATTAGCGCGCGCGGCAAGGTGTTCGAACGCGACGCGGCCGGAAAGCCTGTCCGTGTCGTCGGCGTCTATCGGGACGTGACGGATGCTCGCGAAGCAGAGCGGGTGAACGTCGAAGCTGTGACCGAGTTGGATGCGGTATTCCGAAGCGCACCACACGGGCTGGCGCTCATCGCACAGAACCTGACGGTGCTGCGGGTGAACGACCGCGCGAAAGAACTCCTGGCGCTCTTTTCGGCGGGTGCGTTCAACGAAGGCTCGAACATCCTCGATCTGCCCTCGGTTTCCGAAGACCGGCCGGTGGTGGAGGACATTCGCCGCGCTCTGCTCGGCGCGACCCCGCCTGACCGGACGCTGTTTCTCCCAACCACTCAGCAATGGGTCGAGTTGACTTATGCGCCGGTCGAAGCGCTCGATGGGGCTTCGGCGAGAGCGATCGTCTCGCTGCGGGACGTATCCGACAGGGTGCGCACGGAGCAGACCCGGGCGCAGGTGATGCGGCTGGAGAGCATGGGCCTCATGGCTGGCGGCATCGCTCATGATTTCAACAACTTGCTTGCGGCCATCGTCGGGAATATCGATGTCGCGCGAGATGGCGTGACGGACAGCGGAGCGAACGAAGGGCTGGCGGAGGCGAGGTCTGCGGCGATGCGCGCGTCCGAGCTCACGCAGCAGCTGCTCGCCTTTGCCGGGCAGAACGAACCGCAGGTGCGCGAACTCGACGTTTCAGAGATCGTGGCCGAGATCGTCCGCTACGCACGGCGCATTCCGGGGACGGCGACTGCGATCAGCGAGGACCTCGCAGGGGGACTGCCGATGGTCCGGGGCGATGCGAACCAGCTCCGGCAGGTAGTGCTCAACCTGGTGGTGAACGCCCTGGATGCAACCCGAGAGCGAGGTTCCGGGGTTGCGGTGAGGACGTTCGCGGTTGATGACGCCGACCAGGTAACCGCCGAGCGCGTGGTGAAGGAGCGCCCCGCGCATCGGTATGTGGCGCTCGCTGTGGAGGACGATGGGAGCGGGATGGACGAGGCCACACGGCAGCGGATCTTCGACCCGTTTTTCTCCACGAAGCCGGAAGGGCACGGGCTTGGGCTGGCGAGCGTGCTGGGCGCCGTCCGCGCGCATGGCGGCGGGATTGCCCTGCGCACCGCCCCGGGCGAGGGGGCGGCGTTCACGGTGTTGCTGCCGACCGAGTGAGCCAATCCTGCGTGTAGAGCCGAGCGAAAGTGGCCCTACGAAGTGGTCGCAAAAGGCGAGAAACTACCGACCATGTACACGCCACCGCACAACCTGCAAGACGATCCAGCGGCGATATCAGCATTCATGCGGGCGTTTCCATTCGCTTCGTTGGTGACTTCCGGCGAGGGCGGGCTGATGGCATCGCACATTCCGGTGAGCCTGAGCGAATCGTGTGATTCCCGTGTGCTGTTGGGCCATATCGCGAAGGCCAACCCGCAGTGGCGCCACCTCGCGACAGGGAACGAGGCGATGGTGATTTTCAGCGAGCCGCACAGCTACGTTTCGCCGTCTTCGTACCAGCCCGGCCGCTGGGTACCGACGTGGAATTACGTGGCGGTCCACGCCTACGGGAGTCCGGCGATCGTGGAAGAGCGCGAGGCCAAGCTGGCGGTGCTGGCCTCCGCCGTGGCTGTAGCCGAGCCCGCCTATCAGGACGTATTCGATGGGTACCCGGCGGAATTCGTGGATGCGAAGCTCAAGGGGCTGGTGGCGTTCGAACTGACCGTGACCCGGGTGGATGCGCGGTGGAAACTGAGCCAGGACCGGGCGCCTGCCGAACGTGAGCGCATTTCGCTGGCGATGCGCCTTTCCGGGGACGCGTCCGCGGCGAGGCTGGCGGAGTACATGGAGCGGCCGGCTACGACTCCCGCCGTTTGAGGAGCAAGAGGCGAGGCCCGGCAGAAACCTGCCGGGCCTCGTGGTTCGCGTAACGCCCGTACGTGGGGGAGAGCGCTACGCGAGTTTGAAGCGGGCTGTGGCGGTGCCCAGGGCGGATGCGAGGAGCTTCATCTGGTTCGCCGTTGCCGCGAGTTCTTGCGACTGTGCGCTGAGCTCTTCGGTGCTGGCGGAAACCTCCTCCGCTGAAGCCGAGGTTTCTTCGCTGGTGGCGGAGACCTGGACGATGGCCTCGGTTACCCGCGCCGTGCCGCGCGCCATCTCGCTCGCGCCAGCAGCTGACTCATCGGCCATGGTCGCGATCTGCTCGGCGCTGGCGACGATGCGTTCGGCGCCGCCGGCGAGGTCCTGCACATCAGTGGCGATCTGCTGCATTCGGACAGCCGACTGCTGGACGGTGGAGATGATAGTCGCGAGGGCTTCTCCCGCGCGGGTGGTGATTTCGCGGCCGGATTGGACGTCCCGAACGCCGGCGGCCATGGCTTCGACGGCTTCGCGGGTGCCGGCCTGGACCTTGCCGATGAGGTCAGCGATCTCCTTGGTTGATTCGCTGGAGCGTTCCGCGAGGTTGCGGACGTTTTCGGCGACGACCGCAAAGCCACGGCCCTGCTCTCCGGCGCGGGCGGCTTCGATGGCGGCGTTGAGCGCGAGCAGGTTGGTCTGCGCCGCGATTTCGTCGATGGTCTGGACGATGTCGCCGATTTGCTGGCCGAACTCGCCGAGCTGGTCAACGGTGCTACTGGCGCGCTGGACGGCGACGGCGATCGAGCCCATGGACGTCACTGCCTGTTCGACGGCTTCCTGGCCAGCCTGGGCAGCGACCCGGGATTCTTCCGCAGCCAGGGCGACCTCGCTCGATGCGGTGGCGACGGCGGCGATGCGCTGGCCGATCTGGGCGGCATCGACGCGGGACTGGCCGGCCGATTCGGCGGAGGTACCCGCCGTAGCGGCGAGCTGCTGAGAGCCGCTCGCGACCCGTTCGATTTCGCGTGCGGAATCCTGGCTGAGGCCGGCGAGATTGACGGCGCTGCGCGTGACTTCGTCGATGGCGGTCGAGATCTGGCTGGTAGCGCCGGCCATCTGGTCCGAGGAATCCTGGAGGGAATCAGCGGCGCTCGTGAGGTCGGTTGCCTTCGCCTGCACTTCGCTGAGCAAGCGAGCAAGGCTGGCGCGCGATTCGTTGTAGGAAGCCATGGTCGCCGCGATCTGGGTGATGACCTGGTTGACGGTCGTGGAAGCGGCGCCGACTTCATCGCGGCTGGGGTTGGGGATGGGGGCCGTGGTTGGCTCCACTTCCACGGAGAGATCGCCTTCGGCCATGGCGGCAATGGCCCGCTGCAGGGTGGTTACGTCGTTCGACTGGAGTTCCGAGAGCCGCTCGGCCACGGCGACAATGGGCCGTTTTACCTGGCGGGAGATTACGAAGCCGATTGCAGCGCCGACAACGATGGAGAAGAACATGGCGATGAGCCCGAGGCGCGAGGCGAAGTTGGCGGCATCGATGGTCTTCGCGGACTCGGATTCGGCGCTGGTGTTGAGCAGGGTGGCCATCTGCGCGAGCGCTTCCGAGGCGTCGCGGTCCTTGCCCTTCATGACCGCGTCACCGGCGGCCTGATTGAACCCGGTTTCAGATTTCGCGGCGGTCATGGCCGTCGGATAGGTCTCCATGTACGTCGCGTAGCCGGCGTCGAAGCGGTCGAGCAGGACTTTC
>CAZKZR010000028.1:0-3700 GCA_964557245.1 uncultured Anaerolineaceae bacterium
TCCTACTCGTGTTGTGGTGGCAGGTGGCTTCCGAGCGGGACTGGATTAACTCGCTGTTTTACCCCGCACCCTCCGACGTGCTCCACCGCACGTGGGACCAGGCGAAGGACGGGCGGCTGGTGACGGACACACGGGTAACCACTGGACGTCTGCTCTGGGGGTTCCTCCTGGGCGCCGCGCCAGGGCTGGCGCTCGGGATTGCGGCGGGCGTTTCGCGGACCGTGCGGGAACTGACGTACCCGCTGGCGACGGCGCTCTACGTGGTGCCGCGGATCGCCATGCTCCCGCTCGTCCTGGTAGCCCTGGGCATCAACGACCAGGCTCGCGTGTTCATGGTGGCATTCAGCGTGTTCTTCATCGTGTTCTTCAGCGCTCTCTCGGGCGTGGAGCAAGTGGAACGCGGGTTCATCGAAGCGGCCCGAGCTTTCGGGGCGGGGCGCTTACGGCTTGGGCTAACAGTACTTCTGCCGGGAGCGGCCCCGGCGGTGTTTTCGGGCCTCCGCGTAGCGATGGGATTCGCGCTGATAGTGATCGTTGGCACCGAGTTCCTCGCATCGAACGACGGGCTCGGCGCACGCATCTGGACGAGTTACCAGATTTTCGATTTTACTTCGATGTACGCGGGGATCATCGCCGTCACATTGTTGGGCGTCGTACTCGCGTGGGGGTTGCTGGCGCTGGAGTGGGTGCTGGTGCCGTGGAGGCGGCCCTAGTCCGATCGGTCACCACGGTAGTCGCCGAGCCAGGCCCGCAACGAGACCAACCATTCGAGCCGCTCCCGGTGCCACTTCGAGGCAAGGCCGCTCGAACTTGGAATGACCCAGGGAACTGTCGCTCCGATTCGCTCTGGTTGCGCGCCGTAACCTCGGGTTGCCAATTCTGCCGCTCCGAGCCCGAGTGCATGCCGTCCGAAGTGCTGATAGATTCCCCGGCCGCTGAAGCAGGCGACCGTTGGCTGAAACGTGAGCAACTCGCCATGCAGCCGATGGGCGCCTTCGACGATTTCGGTACGAGTGAGGTGCTCTGCTCTGACCGTCGGGCGGCAGCAGAGGTCCGTGAACCCAATGCCGGCCTCACGTGGCAACAACCGGTCATCGAGGGGGCCTACCGAACGCCCGGCAAGCCCGGACTCGCTCAAGTGCCGCCAGAACTGATTGCCGGGGCGCGCGTAGTAGTGGCCCGCTTCGGCTGAATAGATCGCGGGGTTGTAGCCAATGAAGACCAGCCGCAGGCCGGGCTGAAGAAGGTGCGGCAGCGTTGGGCCTTCGTACTCCACTGGGCAGCCTAGGGGTTCAGCGCGAAGCGCACGCGCGGTTCTGACAGGTGGAGGGCAACCGGCCGAAGCTGTTCCGGAAATGTTTCGTCCGGGAGCTCGACAATGAAGTGGAGCGCCACCGTCGTCTCCACGCCCGCACGAATGCTACCAAGGGGCGCGCCATCGACAGTCGCTTCGGCCGCGACTTCCCAGTCCTCAACGCCGGCGATCTCGAGACTGAACAGGTTCGCCGTCGGGGCCCAATCGTCGGAGGCCAGAACGGTGACGGAGACGAACAGATCCTCGCGTCGCATACCGGTCGGGGCCTCGCCGAGCGGTTCGGATGCCTGTCCGAGGCTCACAACTTTGATCAGCTTGCCGTCGCCCCGATAGAACTCGTCGGCCGCGACTTTGGTTTCCCCATAGTAGTGACGGAGGATCGGCGGCAGCGCGTACACGCCAACCATCACCCCTGCGAGCACTCCGAGCACAGCTCCCCAGAGCAGCACGGTGTTCCGGTGACCGGTCTCCTCGCTCGGCTGTTCAATGCGCTTGCGAATGCGTTGCGTCACCCGAATATTGACCCATATCGGTTCGCAAGGGGCGAAGGCTGATGCGACGGGTCAGATTGCGGTTGGCGGCGGTGTCACCACCGGAGGTTGGGGCGGATTCACGACCGGCGGGGCGGGCGTGGGCTGAAGCGGCGGATCGAGCGGCGGCAGTACCGGCGGTGCGGGGTCCGGGATGCGCGGTGGCTGCGGGGGGAGCGTCACCGGGGGGACCGGCTCACCCGGAATGGTCGAAAGGATCCGGACGAGCCGGCGAAGAGAAACTGTTGCCATGCCTTCACGATGGGCCGAACGCACTTGCAGAGGCGCGGCGTATGCAGCGGCGGAGATTGCGAACTCGTCGCGAACGAGCGTTCAGACGAGTGCGGCAACCGCTGGAAGGACCTCTCCGATGGGCCCGCGCAAGATGGCCGAGGCGTACCGGTCGAACGGCGTCTCTTCGGCATTGATCACCACCAGCCGGGCGCCGTTCTGAAGCGCATGCTGCGGGAGGTAGGCAGCCGGATAGACACCCAGGGATGTGCCGATGGCGAGGAACAGGTCACAGGCTTCGGCAGCTTCCTGCGCGCGTTCCAGCTCAGATCGCAGGAGGTTCTGGCCAAAGGAGATCGTCGCGGACTTGAGGATGCCACCACAGGTCCGGCAGGGCGGGTCTTCTTCGCCTGCATCAACCCGGGCGAGCACCCGCTCGATTGGGCCCCGCTCTCCACAGCCCATGCAGGCGAAGTCCCGCACGGTCCCATGAATCTCAATGAGCCGGTCGAGCGAGTTGCCGGCCTTGAGATGCAGGCTATCTACGTTCTGCGTGACCAGCAGATCCAGCTTCCCCTTCCGTTCCAGTTCGGCGAGGGCGAAGTGGCCGGCGTTGGGCTGAGCATCAAGAAGCGGGCTCGAGCGGCGGCCTTTCCAGCTCGCGACACGGGCGTCGCGGTTCGCCATGTAGTACTGCAGCGTGGCCCGACGTTCGGCCTCGGGATCCTTGGTCCAAACTCCCTGCGGACCGCGAAAGTCAGGAATGCCGGATTCCGTGCTGATGCCGGCGCCGGTCAACACCACCACACTGTTCGCCTCGCGGAGCAGCCCCGCGACCTGTTCGATGACCTCTGCTTCGTCCGTCACGGGACGAAGGCTAACGGAATGTAATATGAATGCAAAGATTTCGTCCTAGTGGTTGACGTCATATCCGGGAGTTCACTACTCTCCCGCCTGCGCGGGGCGCCATTCCGCTCGTGGCCCTCGCCATTCTCTTAGCCGGGTGTCCGCTCCACTCGGCCGTGAAGGCCCGATGACCTATTCATCGGGCCTTCGCATTTCCCGGCAGTCAGCGTTTCCGCTAATCCCGCCACTCGCGCTGCAGGGCATCCCCCTCCCCTGGCGATTTTTCCAGCGCAAACTGCGGCCGCCAATCGTCGAACGATTCCCCTGGCGCGCCGGAGGTCGCAATGTCGGAGGCGAGCCGGCCAGTGATGATGGAGAATTTGAACCCATGGCCGGAGCACGGTGAGGCGACGACGACGTTCTGATGTTGCGGAACGCGGTCGATGATGAAGTCGCGGTCGGCGGTTTCGGTGTACCGGCAGGTGACCACCGCTGCGGGCTTCGGCCGGATCCCGCGCAGCCGCGTAGCAACGAGCTCGTTGAGCCGCTCCAGCGCTTCCGCATCGGGATCTCGTGGCGGTTCGTCGGGGTCCTCGACCGCGATGTCGGTTTCAACCGCGACCTTGATGAACCCTGGATGCTCGCTCTCGGGGAAGCCGTAGAAGCCGTCTCTACCGTGGACGATGTAGACCGGGCAACGGCCCGCCGCCCAGAATTCGGGGCGTTCAATCGGGTAGTAAACCACCTGTTGGTGGGTGATTCGCAGCTGGTTCGGCAA
>CAZKZR010000028.1:3800-13837 GCA_964557245.1 uncultured Anaerolineaceae bacterium
ACGAACTGTGGATAGGCGGCACGCGCCTTCTCGCCTTCTAAGAAGACCGAGCCGATTTCTGCTTTGGAGAGGGCGTTCAAGCAGGCGAGCATCGCCGGGTTCTCGCGATGCCCGATGTCCACACTGCCGGTCATCGAAAGCAACGCGCTGCCCGACTCGATTTCCAGTTCGCGCCATGCCTGGAACGCCGATGGGGCGAGAGACGCGTAGGCGGCGCTGGTGTACGAGTGCCGGATGATTCGGCTTTCGCCGTGGCTGCTCCCCCTGCCGTGCCCCACGGCGAATTGTTCAAAGAGCACCACGCGTTTGCCGGTCCGGGCGGCGTGATAGGCGGCGGCGAGACCCACGGCGCCGCCTCCGACTACCGCGAGGTCAAATTCGGCCATCGTCCCTCCGCGGCCCGAAAGTGGGCCGGCGCACGTTGCGTACACACTACAGAGCCGTACGGTTGCGCCACATGGGCTTCCAGGATTTGACACCAGACGAAATCGAACTCGTGCTCCAGAAGGAGCGCGTCATCCGCATCGCCTTTAGCGCTGACGGCGAGCAGTTCCTGGTCCCGGTGTTTTACACCTGGTACCAGGGCGCGCTCTGTGGCCTGACCACTCCGGGACGCAAGACGCGGATGGCAGAAACGAACCCTAACGTGGCGTTCCAGATCGACAGCACATTCGTGACCGGGCCGTGGGAATGGGCGAGCGTTTCAGGCCAGGGCTTGTTCTCGCCGGTCCCCGATCCCCGGGAATTCGGTCCGTTCGCTGCGCAGCTGCGCGAAAGCTTGAGCGATTCACCCGACTGGGCGGCAAAGCTGCTGCAGGAACGTTTCGCGAAGTTCGGCATGTACGCATGGCGGATCACTCCGGCTGAGATGTCGGGACGAGCACACGGGCCGGATTAGGCGAACCTCGCCACTGCGTCCGAAGGACTCCAGACCAGTGACGCCGCAAGATCGGCTCCGCCGGGCAGCCCCGGGGCTACCCAGGTTGGCGAGGGCCGCCAGCTAACGCTCGCGTCATCGAACGGTGGTGAGGCGGATTCAATGGCCTCGATAGCACCCCGGGCGGCGGAGCGAATCTCCGCTTCCGTATCACGGCCGATGAGTCCCGTTTCGAGCGAGCGATCAAGGTCGGCTTCGTCTTTCCAGCGCCATGTCCGGTCGGGCCGAACAACGACGTCGAGCTGAAGGTCGCGGAAGTCGAAGCCACAGCGCGTTTGCCAGAGCGGTTCCTGGAGATTGACGTACCAGCCAAGGAACTCCCACGCCGGCGACCAGAGCAACCAGGTTGCGATCCACTCGCCCCGGCGGTGATGGAAGACCGCGTTCCAGCGGTCCCAGCGGGCCGGGACGAGGGCCCACTCCCCCGGTCCCCAGGGCTTCGGCCGCCCGGCTGGTATCGGCCGGGAGACCATTGTGGAACTGCCCGCCGGGGTGTACAGGCGAAGCTCGGAATCGGAGTGGGTCTCAACGATTGCCGGTCTGAGGTCAGCAATAACAGGCCCGCCCGTCCGTTCGCTTTCGTCGATATGGACGCCGCGGTACAGCACTGCGTCACCGGTCTGAAATCGCTTCGCAGCCACGGCGGAATAGTACTGCGCTCGCAAGCCGGCTCGTTCGTCTACGCTTAGGCGATGCTCGACTCAATCACGATCCAACGCCTGGTCCCGGAGTTGCGAGAGACGTACCTCGAGTACTTCGATAACGACGCCTTCGCGGACAATGCCGGGTGGGCAGGATGTTACTGCTACTTTCCTCACGCCAATCACGGCGAGCAGAAATGGAGCGTCCGCTCTTCGGCGGAAAATCGGTCCGCCGCGGCTTCGATGATCGAATCGGGCGCCATGCACGGCTACCTGGCCGTGATTGATGGACGGCCCGTCGGCTGGTGCAGCGCCAACTCCCGCGACCGATACACGATCTTCGATGCGGACGAACGTGACCCGGTCAGGATCGGCGTCATCGCCTGTTTCGTGGTAGCTGAATCCCAGCGAGGAAAGGGCGTAGCGACCGCGCTGCTCGCAGCGGCGATCGACGGTTTCCGCGCTCAAGGTCTCGACGTCGTGGAGGCCTATCCACTGCCGGAGGCATCTACCTCGAGCGCGAATCACTTCGGGCCACTTGCCATGTACTTGCGCGCCGGTTTCGAAGTGGTTGGCAAGGAGGACAACAACCTCATCGTCAGGCTCACGCTTGTGTAGCCCCTAGCGCGGTTGACGGAACTTTTTCGCACCCCGGCACGTCATGTAAGGCAACCCCGGTTCCCGCTGTCTGCTAGACAGGACGAGGCCGCGAGGAGTGACACATGGCCGCACGCACCATCCGCAAGCCGCTCATGCTGGGAGGCGCTGGAGTACTTTTCCTGGCGGGTCTGCTTGGCGTCATGGGAATGGCAGCGACCGGCGGCCACGCCGAAGACGGCAGCGTGACACCGACGGCCACGGCAAGCCCCGCCGCTACCTCGACACCCGCACGGCCTGCGCCTGAACCGGAACCGCCGCAGGACCTGGAAAAGCAGCCACTCGTGCCGTTCGGACCGATCCAGGCCGAACCGTATCGGGTGCACACGGGGGACGGCGACTGCTTGAACGTCCGGCCGGTGCCGGGGACCACCTTCCAGTCCGATCCTCGAACCTGCGTGCCGGAGGGGTTCCTCCTGTGGCTGTATGGCGAACCCAGAAACGTGGATGGTCACACCTGGCGGTATGCCCTCGGCGAAGGGTGGGTTGCCACCGAATTTGTAAAACCCGCCACTGGCGCGGCCACCGGCTTCGGCCCATTCACTGCGGTCACCGTGAGTTCGAGTGACGGCGTCACGACGCCGCTCGCACGCGTATCGAAAGACGGGAGTGTCACGCGGCTGCCGACCATTCCATCTGCCATGCGCGGACTCGGGGATGTCCCGCCTGCCCTCTCGCCGGATGGAAACTGGGCAGCCTTTGGCAAGGAAGCCGGCTATGTTCCTACGCTCACCGTTCGCGAGATGCGCACCGGCGCCGAAAAAACCTACCCGCAGGTGTTCCTTTCGTCCTGGAGCGAAACCAACCGCCTGCTCGTTCGCATCAACACGAACTGCCCGCAGCAATGCACCTGGACCGTGGGCTGGCTGGACCCCGCGGAAGGCGTTGTCCACCAGCTCACCACCAGGCAGAACAGCTGGTGGACCATAACCTGGGCGCCCGATGGCGAGTCGCTGTTCGTCGTAGACGACGGTGCGCTATTCCAGGTCTGGCTCGATGGCCGAACGCGAGAAATCGTCGCGAAGCGGCCGGCCGGGAGCGAAATCGCATGGGGCCAGATTTCCGTCTCTCCGGATGGGACGCGCCTCATTTCCAGCCCGTTCCAGGGTGCCATCATGATTGTGGACATCAAGGCCGGCGCCATCTCGCGCATCGAACGCGTGAAGCAGATCCAGGTTGGCGGCCGGTGCGGCGGTTCCATCGGGATGCTCACCGCCTGGCTCGATGCCAACACCGTGATCTGGCACGAGTCCTACGCGGAGAAGGGCGGGAACGGCATCACTATCAGCCGCACCGACGGCAGCGGCCGCCGCCTCATCCCGTTTTTCACCGTCAGTGACATCCGAGCCGTTGCGCCCGCTCTCGTCAGCTTCACGACCTTCGAGAACGTCAACGATAAGTCTGGCTTCTTTCTCACCTGGCTCCTGGACACCAACACCGGCGAGGCCCGGCCGGTAACGGTGGGCTCGGGACCGATCTGGGAGTAGCGAGGCGTTAGAACGAGGCCTGCCGCCCCTCGTTTGTCCGGTAGGGCACCGCAGTGCGGGCGGGGCAGCCAGCGAGATGGTCGTTCACCATGCCGACGCTCTGCATGAACGCGTAACAAATAGTGGACCCGACGAATGTGAAGCCAAGCTTTTGCAGCGCGCGCGACATTATGTCTGATTCTTCTGTGCGGGCCGGGATCTCTTTCCAACTCACTGGTATCGGAGCATCCGGGAGGACACGCGGCACGAACTGCCAGATGTACGCATCGAAAGTTCCGTGCTCAGCCTGGATTTGCAGGAAGGCCCGGGCGTTCCGGACCGCACCGACTACCTTGAGACGATTGCGGACGATGCCAGCGTCGGCGAGCAGCCGTTCGATGTCGTCGTCTCCGTAGCGTGCGATGAGCGTGGGCACCCAGTCATCGAAGGCAGCCCGGAAGTTCTCGCGCTTGTTCAGGATGGTGGACCACGAAAGTCCCGCCTGGAAGCCCTCGAGCATGAGCCGTTCGAAAAGCTCGCGGTCGTTGTGGCAGGGCACGCCCCATTCGAGGTCGTGGTACTGCGCCATCAGTTCATCGGCCAGGCCCCAGCAAGTCTCGCGCTTTTCTCCGGGCATGCCACGAAGGATACCAACCCGCCGGGGCTTGCTACTTCGCCCAACCGAGGAATTTCGAGTCCGCCCAGCCGGAGGTGCCGTCCGCGAGCTTGAGGTGGAGCCAAACCGTGAGGTTCGCGTCTTCGAATCCGGCGTATTGCCTCACGGGTTCGCCTGAACCAGCCGACTTGGGGTCCGGGTTCGGGTCATCGGTCGCCTCGAAGTTCGCGACGGTGCCTTCGGGCATGCAGCGGAGGGAGGGCGCTCCGGCTTCGGGCTTCTCACGAAGGTTCAGGCAGTCTTCACCGGCGCGCACAACCGCGGCCGGGGGAACGCGCGACGTGCCGGGATGAGACTCGAACGGGAGGACGGCTTCGATCCACGAGCGGCCCTTGCCGGGGGTACGCAGCTCGACAACCAGCTCGCCGGGCTTCGTCGTCCACTTCGCGCGCCATGGAAGTTCGGCGTACATCGGCGTGATGGTCTGGTTGCGCGCGGTGTTCACGATCGTTCCGCGATTGGTACCGAGGAGTCCGGCGATGGTTGGCGACGGCGACGGCGCCAGCACGTGAAACGGGTCATCGAGCGAGGCAAGTACCTGGCCCGTCGGCGACACCAGCTTGTAACCCGAGGCAACTTCAACGACGAGCGCGTCACTGGCGCTCGTCCAGGGGGAGGCGTTGAAAGTCGCGATGTTGGCGCTCAGCACCTGGGAAACGGGCAGATTCGGCTGGCGGTCGGTAATCAGGAGAGCTTCGACCGCCGGGTAGCCGCCCATGCCGACTGCTTTCACAGGCCCGGGTGTCCATGCGGCCGCAAGGTACTTGCCGTTGGGAGAGACCGACCCCTGGGGCAACCCGCCCGGAACTTCGGCTCCGTCCCAGTTGTACCAACCCCGCACTGCCGAACTCGCCCGATTCACCGCGAGCCCGAGGGCGCCGGGCAGAGCCTCAATAGCATTCGACTCTGGATCCAGGCCGGACACCATGGACTGGGCTTGGCCGGTCGCCAGTTCGAACAGGTACACAGAGCCATCGACGGCCAACGCCGCCTTACGACCGTCCGGCGAGGTCACGCCCTCGCCCCAGCGCCCGTCGGCCAGGACGCCGGTCAGGCGAAAGGTGCCGGTCCCGAGATTCACCACCGCGAATTCGCGGCGTCCGTTGGCCGCTACCGAAACCAACATCGCGGTCCCGTGCGCGGCATTGACCACGGGGGAGGAGCCTGCGGGGAGTTGCCATGTCTTGTTGGTCGAGCGGTCTACGACCAGCTGGGCGCTTCCCTCTTTACCGTCCGAAAACACCAGCAACGCGCCGTCGGGTGTTGCCCACAGCGGATAGACATTCGCCCCGGCGGCCGGGAAGGACCACGTTTCGAGCGACCCATCGGCGGCGCTCAGGAAGCCGATGCCATGATTCACCGTCACGGCTTCGCCCGCCGCGAACACTCGTTTTTCGAGGACGGACGGAACTTCGCGCGCCACGAGGGGCGGCGTGGTGGAAACGCCTGCGGTTGTTGCTACGGGAGAAGGGGTGGAGTCGCTCGGAGCCGGATCTGACCCGTCGTTGGTCAGACTTCGGAGCACCACCGCGCCGGCGAGCGTGGCCGTAACCACGCTTGCCAGGGCAAGTGGCCGCCGGAGGCTAATCGCCATCGCTGTGTCCGCAGTGCTCCTGACACTAGCAACGCACAACGGACTGCGAAGGTTCCCTCCGAAGATGTGCTTTACGTGAGAGTTTACAAACGGCTAGCCCAGAACTTCGTAGAGCTTATGCGTCGCGAGGAACGGGTTGTCCTTGTAGCTCGCGTAGCTCTCGCCCCGGTGACCCTGGGTGAAGTTGTCCGACGTGATCCATGCCTCGAACGACTTCTCATCGGTGAAGCGGGTGAGGACCACGTACTCGCCGCGATCCGGGAGGGCGAGCAACTCAGTGGAAATGAAGCCCGGGAACGTATCGACGGCGCCGACGCGGCTCTTCCAGGACTTTTCGAAACCCTCGCGCGCGGGCTCGGGGAGAGAGATAGGGAAGTAAGAGATGACGGCCATCGATGGAGCCTCGCTGTGAAAGTGGTGAAGTCAGGATAGCGAACCTGACGTAACGCTCACTCGGGCAAAGGAAAGGGGCGGTCCAAATTACGGACCGCCCCAGGCTTCGCGCTTGATTGGGCGCTATGCGACGCCCACGACCTCGCCCTCAACGACGTCCCCGCCGGGGCCGCTGCTCGCGGCCCGGTCTGACGAGGGCGTGCTGCCGAAGGTGAACGCGCCATCCACGAAGTCGACCAGCACGGTTGTGCCTTCGCTGAACTCGCCGGCGAGTACGCGCTTTGCCAGTTCGTTTTCGATTCGGCGCTGGACTGTCCGGCGAAGCGGTCGAGCCCCGAATGCCGGGTCGTAGCCTTCACGGACAATCTCGGCCCTTGCCGCGGCTGTGAGGTCGAAGTCGATCTTGCGTTCGGCCATTCGGTCCCGTACCTCAGCGACGAGGATATCCGTGATCCGGCCCAGTTCAGCCTGAGTGAGCGGCTCAAAGATGACGATCTCGTCGATGCGGTTCAGGAACTCGGGCCGGAAGAACTCGCGCAGTGCCTTCTCGATGGACCCCTGCAGGTTCTCGTGGTCCGGCGTGCCATCGGCGCGCTGGGTGAACCCGAACGTCGCCCGCTCCTGCGCCCCGGTCCCGAGGTTGCTGGTCATGATGATGACCGTGTTTCGGAAGTCCACCGTGCGGCCCTGGCCGTCCGTCAGGCGGCCATCGTCCAGCACCTGGAGGAGCGTGTTGAACACGTCCGGATGCGCCTTCTCGATTTCATCGAAGAGGATGACGCGGTACGGGCGCCGGCGAACGGCCTCGGTGAGGCTCCCTCCTTCGTCGTAGCCGACGTAGCCGGGAGGCGCCCCGATGAGGCGGCTCACGGTATGCCGTTCCTGGTACTCCGACATGTCGATGCGGACCATCGCGTCTTCATCGTCGAACAGGTATTCCGCGAGCGTCTTCGCGAGCTCCGTCTTCCCGACGCCGGTGGGGCCGAGGAAGATGAACGAGCCGATTGGCCGCGTCGGGTCCTTCAACCCGGCCCGCGCGCGACGGATTGCATCCGACACAGCGACGATTGCCCGGTCCTGGCCGATAACTCGCTCGTGGAGGTAATCCTCCATCTTGAGAAGCTTGTCCTGCTCGGTCTCTTCGAGCCGGGAGACTGGGATTCCAGTCATCTGGCCGACCAGGCGAGCGATGTCCTCCGCGGTGATGACGTTATCGGCTTCAGGGTGTTCCTTCGCCCACTCCGCCTTCCGCGTGTTGTACGCATCCTGGAGCTTGAGAATCTCCTGCTTGATGCGCGCTGCCCGCTCGTAGTCTTCCTTCTGGATCGCCGCCTCGGTCTCATCGGCCAGGGCTTCAAGACGCACCTGGAGATCCCGGATGTTGTCAGGCAGCGATTGCGCGTCGATGACGTGCTTACTCGCGGCCTCATCGATGAGGTCGATGGCCTTGTCCGGCAGATGACGCTCAGTCACGTAGCGGCTGGACAGCCGGGCGGCGGCTTCGATGGCCGCATCGGTGATCTCCACCTTGTGATGCGCCTCGTAGCGCGGCTTGAGTCCCTTGAGGATGGCGATCGTGTCTTCGACCGTCGGCTCTTCGACATAGACCGGGGCGAACCGGCGCTCGAGCGCCGGGTCCTTTTCGATGTGCTTGCGGTACTCGTCCAGCGTCGTGGCGCCAATGGCATGGAGCTCGCCGCGGGCAAGCGCCGGCTTCATCAGGTTCGAAGCGTCGATGGCGCCCTCGGCCCCGCCCGCGCCCATCACCGTGTGCAGCTCATCGATGAAGAGGATGATCTCCCCTTCTGACTGCTTCACTTCGTCCATGACGGCCTTGAGGCGCTCTTCGAACTCGCCGCGGAACTTGGAGCCCGCGACGAGCGCGCCCATATCGAGCGCCAGCAGCTTCTTATCCTGCAGGTTCTCGGGCACATCGCCGGCGATGATCTTCTGAGCGAGGCCTTCGACAATCGCCGTCTTGCCGACGCCGGGCTCGCCGATGAGCACCGGGTTGTTCTTGGTCCGGCGGTTGAGGATTTGCATCACGCGGCGAACTTCGACATCGCGGCCGATGACCGGGTCCAGCTTGCCGTTCTTCGCAAGCTCCGTGAGGTCAGTCGAGTACTTCTCGAGTGACTGGTAACGGCTTTCCTGCGTCTGGCTGGTAACGCGCTGCTTGCCGCGAATGTCCTGGAGCGCGCGGTAGATGCTCTCCTTGTTCACGCCGAACTCGGCCAGCAGGCGCGTGGAGCCGCTTTCTTCGTTGTCGGCGATGGCGATCAGCAGATGCTCGACGCCGACGTACTCGTCCTTCAGCCGCTCGGCCTCCGAGTTCGCGACCTCGAGCATGCGGACGACTTCCGGCGTGGTGTAAATCTGCACCACATCGTAGGCGAGTGTCGGCAGGTCGTTGACCTGCTGTCCAACCCGCTGGCGCAGCCGCGCCATATCGACGTCGAGCTTCTGCAGGACCTGTTCGGCCAGGCCGCCGTTGAGGGTGACCAGGGCCGCCAGCACGTGGGCCACTCCCCACTGGGAGTTGCGCTTCTGCCGGACGATTTCCTGCGAGTTAGCCAGCACTTGCTGGGCTTGTTCCGTGAAACGGTCTTGTCTCATCATTTTTTGGTTTCTCCTGGTCCGCGCTTTTGATTGAGCCGCGCACGGAATGAGCGGGTGGCGGATTCACCCGAAGTTCTTGCCTTAAATGCCGCCCCGGTACGGAGCGGGAAGCCGCGTTGCCCGGATCCTGTCCAACTCCGCCCTCGTCGCCGCCAGTTCTTCCTGGAGCGCCCGGATCTGCTGGTTCATCCGCATCATGATCTCGGCGCCCGCGAGGTTGACCCCGAAGTCGTCGATCCAGCGCTGGATCTGGCGGATCCGCTCGATGTCGCTGTTGGAGTACATCCGGATGTTGCCACCGGTCCGTTTCGGTTCCACGAGCCCCGCCCGCTCGTAGTACCGCAGTGTCTGTTGGTGCATGCCGACAAGGCGCGCCGCAATCGAGATGACGTAGATAGGTTGATCGTCATCGCCGGCGAACTCGTCGGCATTGCCGCGATTCCTGGCCAATCGTCACCTCCTTAATGGGATGGGGCTGATGCCGTCCGAGCGGCGCGCATCGCTTCGAAGTGCGCCTTTTCTTCCGGCGTGAGCGTCTCGGGGAGCACAACGCGGGCGCGGACGTAGAGGTCCCCGCGCTGACCTCCCGAACCGAGCACCGGCATGCCTTTCCCGGTCAGGCGAAACTGACGACCGTTTTGTGTCAGCTCCGGGATGCGGAGGGCGACCCGCCCATCGATCGTCGCGACGGTGACCTCGCCGCCGAGCACTGCATCAAGCAGTGGCACATCCACTTCGGTGTGAAGGTCATCGCCTTTGCGTTCGAACCTGCTGTTGGGCAGAGCCGTAACCACCAGGTAGAGGTCGCCCGCGGAACCTTTGCCGGCGCCCGGCCTGCCTTCTCCTGCCACCCGCACGCGGGAGCCGGTTTTGACCCCGGCGGGAATGCGAACTTCCAGGCGCCGCGGGCGGGTAACCGTGCCCATGCCTTCGCACATATGGCAGATGGCTCCCGCTACTTCGCCGGTGCCGCCACATGTGATGCAGGCCTCGGGAGATTGGAGATTCACCTGGCGGCTGGTGCCGTGGTATGCCTCCTCAAGGGTGACTTCGA
>CAZKZR010000029.1:0-13685 GCA_964557245.1 uncultured Anaerolineaceae bacterium
TGGCGCCGGTGAGGGCAACGTCGTCCAGCTTGGAGGTCATCATTGCCACCGAGATCTCCGGAAGTTTCGCGGCAAACGTCCCGCCGAAGCCGCAGCATTCGTCCTCATAGGTCAACGGCCGAATTTCCAGCCCCTGGACTCGTCCGAGCAAGTTGCGGGCTGCGCCGCCGGCGTGAAGTTCGCGGCGGGTGTGACACGAATCGTGATACGTGACCGTCCCTTCGAGCCGGAAGACCATCCGGTCGAGCATCGGGTGGCTCGCCACGTAGCTTGGGAAGTCGACGAAGCGATGGGCGATGCTCGATGCGCCGGCGGCCCGGCGCCCTTCGAACAACGTGGGAAGGTAGTGCCGCACCATGGCCGTGCAGGAACCCGAGGCGACCACCACCGCTTCGAACGGCTGACCGGCCTTCAGCAGTTGCCGTCCGACTGACCTCGCTTCATCGCGGAAGCCACTGTTGAACGCGGGCTGGCCGCAACAACGGCCGTCGATGAGCGTGACTATGTCACCGAGCGCTTCGAGGACATGCCGGGCGTGGTTGATATCGCCGGGGCGCAGCGCTGACATGTAGCACGGATCAAACAGGGCGATGCGGGCCATGGGTCATTCTAACCGCCGCGGCGCCGCCCGCCGCCACCGCTGCCCGGGTGGGCCTGCTTCCGGTGCAGTCCGAGCCGGGCTATACTCCGTGGACTTGCCGCTAACCAAAGAGAAGAGGATTACTGAACATGGCTGACATTTCGATTACGGTGCGTGACAACGGCCCATACCTCATTCGCGGCGGCGCGACCGTTACCGATGCCGAGGGAAAGACATACGAAGTGCAGGACGTCATCGCCCTCTGCCGCTGCGGCCATTCCGCGAACAAGCCGTTTTGCGACGGCCAGCACAAGGCCCAGAACTTCGAATCAACGCCTCGCGCGCAAGGCTAATCCCCGGCATTTGCGTCGCTCTCTGCTCAGCGGGCCTACTCGCGCTCCAGAAACTCCAGGCGGTTGCCGAACGGGTCTAGCGCGTAGAAACGACGGTGCCCGGGAAGCTGCCGGTCCGTTTCGGTCGAGACGCCGGCCGCTTCCAGGCCTTGCTTCAGTTCCTCCAGGCCGCTGACCAGGAACGCCGGGTGGCGGCGGGTCGCCGCGACTGCTTCCTCCACACCGCAATGGATCTCCTGCATGCCGCACTGGAACCAAACGCCGCCCCGGTCCCGCAGCGACGGCGGCTTCGCGATTTCCGGCAGGCCGAGTAGCCCGGAGTAAAAGTCGCGCGCAATGTCCTCGCTACCGGCGAGGATCGCGACCTGGACGTGGACAATCCCGAAGATGGTCATGGCACTCCCCCTGCCGAGCTTAGCTTCGGGTGCCGGGGGGCGCACACTCGGAGAGCCGCGTCCGTGAGGTACTTCACCTTCGCCGCCTGTAGGGACGGCAATCACCCATAAGGACCAGCCGGGGGAGGAGCGAAAGAGGGGTAGAAGGTTCATCCGCTGTCCCGATTGGAGTGTGAGGTTCCGGGAGCACACTTCCTGTCATGGGCCGAGGAGGCCCGTAGGGAGGTAACCCATGTCACTCTTTTCACCAGACCGCCTGGCCCGCAGGAGCGCGAACCACCCGTGGCTCACGCTCGGGATCTGGCTGCTCGTTATCGTCGGCTCCATTGGCGCCGCATCCCAAATGAAATTCTCACCGGGCTTCGACGTCCGCGGATCGGATTCGGCGAAGGCCGATGACATCCTCGAGAACAAAGTCCTCGGGAAGTCCCCGGCTACGGAGACCGTGGTCATCCAGAGCGATTCGAAGACCGTCGACGACGCCGAGTACCAGGCGTTCGTGAACGCGCTTGTGACCGAGGTGCGCGGCCTCGACGACACGGTCGCCAGTGTCACGAGCTACTACGAACTCGGCGATGAATCCCTGGTCTCCCAGGACCGCCGCACGACCATCCTGCCCGTCGCTCTCACCAGCACGGTTGTGGATGCGCCGAAGGAAGTTGTCCCGCTGCTGGACACCCTGAAGGAGAACTCCAACTCCGGTTTCACCGTGCTGACGGCCGGCGACGGTTCCATCTGGCATGACCAGCAAGAGCAGTATCAGAAGGACATGGAAGCCGGCGAATCCATCGGCGTCCCGGTGGCACTGATCATCCTGGTCATCGTCTTCGGCGCTGTTGTCGCGGCGGGCGTCCCGATTATCCTCGCCCTGCTCGGGATTCTCGTCTCGGTCGGTGTGACGGCAATCCTCAGCCGGATGATGGGCATCGACAGCGTGACCATCAACATGATTTCGATGATTGGCCTTGCCGTCGGCATCGACTACACGCTCTTCATCGTTGAACGGTTCCGCGAAGAGCGCCTGAAGGGCCTCTACAAAGTCGACGCCGTAGTGGCGGCAGGCAACACCGCCAGCCGGGCGGTCCTGTTCTCCGGGATCACCGTCATCATCGCCCTCGCCGGCCTGGTTATCGTCCCCACGGCAATCATGTCCAGCATGGCCATCGGAGCAATCACGGTCGTGATCGCGGCGGTGGCGGTCGCGCTGACTCTGCTCCCCGCGCTTCTGAGCCTCCTGGGCGACCGGATCAACTGGCTCACCATTCCCGGCCGCAAGCACAAGCTGGAGACCAGCGACGACGCGGGTTTCTTCGGCAAGACCACGAAGGCCGTCATGGCGCATCCGTGGATTTCCGCCGGGCTCTCCATCACCCTGCTGGTGGCCATGGCCGTCCCATACTTCACGATCAACATCGGATCCACGGGTCTCAGCTCCGCCCCCCAAGGGTTGGACTCGGTGAAGGCCTTCAATATTCTCGACAAAGAGTTCTCGGCCGGCCGAATCGACCCCGTTGACGTGGTCATCGATGGAAACGCCGACTCAGCCGATGTCTCCCTCGCCGTCGCTCGTTTGCGGCAAGAGATCGCCGATGACCCGTCCTTCGCAGAGATGGGAACACTTCAGCTCAGCAAGAGCGGCGATGCCGGCTACGTCGAAATCTACCTGAACGGTGATTCCACCAGCCCCGAGGCCATGGACGCTCTTCGCCGCCTGCGCAGCGACTACGTGCCCGCCGCATTCACGAACGTTTCGACCAACGTGTACGCAGGTGGCGGTACGGCCGGCGCGGTGGACTACGTCGACACGATGAACAGCTACCTGCCCATCGTCATCGGCTTCGTCCTGACGCTGAGCTTCATCCTCCTCTTGATGGTCTTCCGCTCGATCATCATCCCGCTCAAGGCCATCGTCATGAACCTCCTGAGTGTGGGCGCCGCCTACGGGCTCGTGGTGCTGGTGTTCCAGCACGGCGTCGGGGCAGGCCTGCTCGGGTTCCAGCAGTCCGACCAGATTGAAGCCTGGCTGCCGGTGTTCCTGTTCGCGGTCCTCTTCGGACTCTCGATGGACTACCACGTGTTCCTGTTGAGCCGCATCCAGGAGACGTTCCTCCGCACCGGCGACAACACCTACGCTGTTTCGCACGGCCTCCGTTCGACCGCCCACATCATCACTGGCGCCGCAGCCATCATGATGGTCGTGTTCGCCGGGTTTGCCATGGGCGACATGGTGCCGCTGCAGCAGATGGGCTTCGGTCTTGCAGCCGCGGTGTTCCTGGATGCGACCGTCGTCCGGACGGTGCTCGTGCCGGCCAGCATGGAACTGCTCGGTTCCCGCAACTGGTACTTCCCGAGCTGGTTGAACTGGTTGCCTCGCATCTCGGTGGAGGGACATGCCACCCCGGCTCCCGTCCCGGCGGCTCCCGCCTTCGACTACGCGACCAGCTTCGGCGGCGAGTAGCACCGCAACAGCCTCAAACAGGGAAGCCCCGCCAAAACGGCGGGGCTTCTTTGCGTTCGGGTGTATCTCAGCGCCAGAGCCTACGATGGGCGCAGGAGGCCACCCATGGAGATCCTGCAGTTCGTAACTGACGCACTCGGAGACGCCTCGTACCTGGTTGTTTCCGGCACGACCGCCGCCGCGGTCGACCCGCAACGCGATGTCAGGGAGTTGATTGCCGCGGCGGAAGCGCACAACGCGACGATCGAATTCGTGTTCGAAACGCACGTCCACAACGACTACCTCTCCGGTGGCCGGGAACTGGCGGCACTCGGCGCGCAGGTTGTGGCGCCCGCCAAGGGCAAGCTCGAGTTCCCGCACCTCCCAATCGAAGATGGCGGCCTGATAACGGTCGGTGGAGCATCGCTCCGGGCGGTAGCCGCGCCCGGGCATACCTACGAACACACCGCCTACATCGCCAACGACGAGAAGGTGCAGCCGCAGGGCGCCTTCACCGGCGGCGCGCTGCTTATGGGAAGCGCCGGGCGCACCGACTTGCTCGGACCGGATCACACGGCGGAGTTGACCCGCCTGCAGTGGGAAACCGCCCAATCGCTGCGGGGCATGCTGCCGTCCGCGGCTTCGGTGTTTCCTACGCACGGAGCCGGCTCGTTCTGCAGCACCACGGGTTCAGCCCTCGAGCGTTCCGGACCACTTTCCGTGGAGTTGGACCGCAACCCGGTGCTTACGGCACACAACGCGGCCGAGTTCGGCGTCATTCAGTTGGCATCACCGGCTCCGATCCCTGGCTATTACCGCTACATGGCGCCAATCAACCGCAAGGGTCCGAAGGTGTACGGCGCCCCACCAGCCCCGCTGCGGCTGCCTGCCGAAGCCCTGGCGAAGTCCGACGCGACGCTAATCGATGTACGGCCACGGCAAGACTACGCGGCCGGCCATATCCCCGGCTCGATCGAGATCGAGGAGAGCACCTCGTTCCTCGCCTACGTCGGTTGGGTTGTGCCGTTCAACGCGCCAATCGTGCTCGTTTCGCGCGATGCCGCTCAGGCCGGGCGAATGACCCTGGACTTGTTCCGGATCGGTTACGAGGATGTGCGCGGATACATTCCGTTCGCGGACTGGTCCGGCGCAGGCAGGGAAGTCGGCACCCTCGAGGTGGTCGATCGGGCCGAAGCCCGCGCGATCAGGGCTTCAGGCAGGCTGCCCATCGTCGATACGCGATTCGCTTCAGAGCAGCGAGACATCCCGCTCCCGGGCGCGGTCGAGCTGCCGTTCGACGAACTCGTGAAATGGAAGTCTGATGCGCCGGATGAAGCGCTGGTGGTCTGCGCCAGCGGGCAGCGGGCGACCATGGCCGCGAGCGTCCTCAAGCGCGCGGGAAAGACCGTCCGAGCGCTCGTGGAAGGCGGAGCGGAGGACCTGCTGCCCTAAGCGTCCGCGGCGCTACCCAGGTGTTCCCCGAAGAAGGCTTCGATGCGACGCCAGCTGTCTTCGGCGGCGTCGGGAGCGTATCCCACCTTCATCGGCCCCCACGAGTTCACTTTCGTCAGCAAACCCTGGTGGTCGCTCATGAAGCTGTGGCCGGCTTCGGGGTAGGTCTTCACATCGTGTGGCTTCCCCAGGGCCAAAAGGTGCCGTTCAAGTCGGCGGCCGCCCTTTCCGAAGACTCGATCGCGGCCGCCGAAGCTCCCCAAAACGGGGCACACTTCATCCAAAGTCTCCTGCTTCCGAGGCACAGCGCCGTAGAACACAGCGGCGGCGCCGAGGTCGCCCCGCGCAGCGAACAGGAGTGCCATCCCCCCGCCCAAACAGAACCCGATTACGCCGATCCTTGCCGGGTCCACTTCTGGCCGGTCTGCAAGCCATTTCCGGCAAGCATCGAGGTCCTGGAAAACAGGCCCCTCGCCGCCGCGCAGGCCCCGCATGGTCCGTACGATGCAGAGCGGCATCGGGCCGCGCGTACTGAACAAGTCGGGCGCGAGGGCGACGTACCCGAGATCGGCGAGTCGCTGTGCCTTGTTCCGCATGTCGTCGTTCAGCCCGAAGACTTCGTGGATGACGATCAACGCGGGACGGCGCCCTTCCGTTCGCGGAGACGCGATGACGGCCTTCATCCTGCCTGAAGGGACACTTATCCGGGCAAGTTCCACGGCGGAATTCTACGAGGCTGCTGTTTCGAGCGTGCTACTGGCCGTCGGCTGCGACGCCGATGCTGATGGCGCAGCCGCCGATGCCCCAGCAGTTCGCCGGCTTCGGAGGCTTCGGAGTGGCCGTCGGGGTCGCGGTGCCTGTCGGCGTTGGCGTCGGTGTGGGAGCTTCCTTCTGGCAGCCCGGCGTCCCCGGTCCAGTGTTTGGATTGAAGATGGTGACCGAATGTCCGAAGCCGGATTCAACCACGTAGTTGCCGCCGAAGTTGAAGCCGAGCACCGAAGACACCGCGCCCGGTTCGAGCGTCTCATCGAATAGGGGCGGTATTCCGCCGATTTCCGGGTGGAACACGCGCACCGGCACCGAGGCGGTGTTCTTGAACTGGACTTCATCGTTCCGGACGATATTGCAGAAGCGGGGGTTGAACCCCTGGGTGTTCACTTCAACGGTCCAGCGCGTGCTGGCGTGAACGCTTGTTTCGCTTCCACTGAATACCGCGAGTGTGATCGCTCCGCCAAGCGCCATGATGAGCGCAGCAGCCGCGAGGAGCGGCCGAATTTGAACCAGACGCATGCACCGACCCCTTAACAGGCCCCACCCCACCACGGGCGAGACTTACCGTAACCAAGGATCTCCGAAGGGGGAAGCTGTCAGTCCCGGGCTGTGAGCGGGGCGCGGATGCAGTAGGGGTTCTTACGGCAGGGTGGCTGCGGCGGGGTGTAGTTGGGGTCCGGCGTACAGATGGGGTCCCAGTACTCGACGAAGACGGGGGTAACGACCGTCATCGAATGGCTGGAGTCGTCGGCATCGTAAAACTCGGTGGTCCCGCCGTGCGGGATGAGAATCTCGTTCGAGACCCCCCCGGGCTGGATGTACCCGGTATCGATGAGCGGTGGATCGCTGGCGACGACGCCAGGGCGCACAACGCGTACGGGAGTGCTTCCTACGTTCTTGAAGCGGACGTACTCACGGTTCATCCGGCAGATCGAAGGGTTGAAGCCCGCCTCGCTGACTTCGACCGTTTGGACCGTATATCCACGCGCCGAGAGCCAGGCCGCGCACGCAAGAACAGCGGCAAGACCGGCGAAGGCGGCCAGGAGGCTGATTCGGGCGGGAATTGGCACGCGTGCAGCCTAGCTTCCCCGGCTCTTCCGGGCACGTCGCGATGGTTCTGCAATCGTGTCACTCGCATCGGAGAGACCTTCGTGATGGTTATTTCGAGAGACTGTCGAGCAAGGAAGGAGTAACCAAATGAACCGAGTAAAGCAGGTCCTTGAGGAACTTCAGAGCAGCCGTGAGGAAGGTCACGCCTACGCCTGGGGCGGTGGCGGCCTTCTCACCGTGGTGCTGGTCATCCTCTTGATCATTCTGATCTTCTAGTCGGCACACAACCGCAGGAACGCGAACAGGCCCCGCAATTGCGGGGCCTGTTTATTTCTCTCTATCCGGAACGCCTGGTGAGGTGCATTCCGTGCGGAGGAGTGACCGCCGTGCTACGCGGAACAGAGCATCTGTTCGCCGCCCGAGGGGCGAAACCGGACGAGGGACGCAATCAGGTTCGTGCTCATCCAGTCAATGACGCGAATGTGAAACGGATGCTGGTCCGAGGCGATCGCCGTGCCTGGCCTGCTACAAACGCAGGCCTTCTCTCTGCACAATCCAGACTCCATAGACGGCATGAAGCTTGTTACGCATACGTCCAACCTCCTGCGCCGGCGATGTCTCCGTCAGTCCCGTGTCTCTTCAACCGGGCGGTTCCATCGCGCTGTCTGGTCTCCAAAGTACTCCCGAAACAACGCATGTCAAGTAGGGCTCGAAGGATTTTCGGTGAAGAAGAAATGACCTATGCCGCGAGCTTGTCCATCGCCAGAGACGCTGGTTCACGCCGTTCTGCGAATCGTCCGGAGGAGCACCAGGTGGGTGGTTACGCCCAGCGCGATGGCGACGAGCCCGAGACGGATCCAGAGATTGTCGATGAAGTACTCGCTGGCGCCGATGCCGATCCAGAGCGTGGCGATGGAAACGACCTTGGTCTGGAGCGTCGCGCCCTTCTCTTCGCGATACTCGCGGAGGTGGCGCCCGAACAGGCGGTTGGTGGTCATCCACCGATACGCCGAAGGCGAGCTTTTGCCGTAGCAGCCCAATGCGAGGAGGAAAAACACCGTGCTCGGGAGGAGCGGCAGGAAGATGCCGAGCACACCGACGCCAACCAGTAGCGAACCGAGGGCGATGTACAGCCAGCGCACGAGCCGGTGCCGGCTGGGCGCGCGCATGGCGATCACTCGAGAACTTGCCAAATCTGCCATATCGGTAGCGGGGAGCTGCGTCACGGTAAGTTTAGTATGCCATGCCGCAGGCTTGGCGCGTAGCGCGAGTAAACCCGCATTCCTGCTCGATTGCGTCTCTAGAAGACCACCCGCCGCAACAGGGAACCGCTGTAGATGTAGGCCTGCCCATCGCGCACCGCAAAGGCGCTGGCGCCGGCGAAATCCTTGTGGCGGTACTGGCGATCGAACGTGCCGTCACGCGTGAGCACCACGACACGGTCGTTGGCGGCATCCAGGAAGGCGAGCTCGGTCTTGGAAATCGGCTGGGCTGTTTCCGGCGCGACGAACCGCTTGTCGATGCCGGCTTCCGAGAAGGTGATTGTCACCTGCCCATTAATGAAGCGGTGCAGCGTGCCGTTCGCGTCCGCGGTAACAAATTCGCCATCCACCATCAGGCGGCGGGCGCCCTGGAGCTCGCTGGTTGCCAGGGCCTTCTGCGGGGCGTTCGGAAAGCCGTCCGCCGTTTGTTGGAAGCGGTAAATCGTCGCCTGCCCGGCGTCCAGCACGTACAGATCGCGACCGAACACCGCGATATCAGAAATAGAGAGGTTCGAAGGCGGGGCGAAGGCGAGGGCGCGAACTCCACCAGCTGTTGAATAGGCCCACAGCCGATTGGACATATCGGCGATTAAGAGGACCGGCCCGCCCTGGTCGCTCTGGTCGAGCTGGGCGATGGCGACGGGCTTGGCCTGCCGTAGGTCCTTGTTTTCGTTGAACACGCTGGCAGGCTCGCCGCCAGCCAGTGGCACGCGGACAACCTGGGCGGCATTGACATCCATCAGGTAGGCCGCGTCAGCGCTCAGGGCCATGCGGCCGACGGCCACGGGCTTGGCGCCAAACTGTTCCAGCGAGGCGACCGTCTCGACGGCTTCCGGCGTTTTCACGTTGTCGATGACAACCAGGGCCCCGGCGACCTCATTGATGAGCTGGTCAGCCTGGGTGGAAGCGCCGAGGTCGCGGGCCTCGAGCAGCATAGCCTGGGCCTCGGAGAGCATTTGCCGTTTCTCCCCGGAGTCGGTCTTCGTGCTGGACGCCGAAATGCGCTGCTGAGCGCCGTCGATCAACGTTTGGACCCGCTGCTGGTTGTCCTCATTCAGCATCCGAGGGATGGTCACGATCCCAGCAAGCAACAGGAGCACCACCAGAGCGCCGAGGCTGACCATCCAGGTTGGAGGCAGCTGGCCGCCGATGGTCGTCCGGCGGCCACCGAAGGAGTTCCCGCCCTTCCAGCGGCCGCCCATGTTGTGGCGTGGTCGCACCAAAGGAGAACCACCGGCCATCGCCGCTCCGGATTCGCTGGCGAGCGTTTCCGCCACGGGGGCGCTTGTGGAATTCCGGCTGCGGGAGACGGCTGCCATCGTATCGACGAGGGGCAGGTCCTCCTGGAGTATTTCGGGCCTCGTGGGTGGCGCGCCGTTCGGAACGAGCCCGCGAGAGAAACTCTGTGCTTTCTTCTGGCGCGGCCCGCTGGTGTTGAGGCCGGGTTCCATCACCGGAGAAGCCATCTCCGCCGGCGCCATGGCGGGCGCCGCGGCTGCTTCGGCGCGCCAGACTGGCCGCGCGACGGCTTGCTGCTTCTCAGCGGTGATAGTCGCTACGGCCGCCCGCGAGCGCGCGGCGCGGGCGGCGCCTTCGGCGGCCATCCGGTTCAGGGAAGCGCTCGATTCGCCGGCGACGCGAAGCAGCGGCGCCGGGGCCTCCGTGATGAACGTGGGCACCACGGCATCGATCTGGCGGCGCGGCGCCACTTCCCGCAGCTGTGCGCGGGCGTCTTCGACGACCGAATCAGCGTCATCGTCGATGAAGAGGCTGGGCTGGTAGGTGCTCCTCTCGGCCGACGGGTTACCCGCCGTTGCGTCGATGACTACTTCATCATCGTCGTCGGGCGCTGCGAGCGGCTGGGGCTTCCGATTGCCGCCGGGACCAGTGACCAGCACCACTGTCACCTGGCGCATGCCCTGCACCCGGCGGTAAAGGTCGGGCAGGATCTGTTCGGCGGGGAGCTGCAAGATCCCGCTGATCAGTTCGTCGTCGAGTTCGGCAAGGGCAGGGCTGGAGATCAGCAGCAGGCGGTCGCCATCATCGAACGGGAGGCGGGTGAGTTGCGGTTGCGCCGGCGCCGAGCCAAGGGCGGCAGCGTGCTGGAATTCAGCGAAGTAGGGAGTCACGGTTTCGCCGTGGAGATGGAAGGCGGCTGAGGGCCCGGCCTGGGCCAGCACGGCCTGCGCTCCCCGGCGGCCGAAGGCACTCATGCCGAGCGAAACGCGGTGTTGCGCGATGCTCTTGCGGTTCCAGTCTTCGAGCGCGGCCTCGGCTTCAACAAAGAGGCGCCGCAACGAACCGGTGAGGCTCATATCCAGGCTGGCGAAGGACTGACCGAGGGCGGAGATGACGTGCCCGGCAAAGGCCTCGCCGGCCGGCGTGGTGCCCTCGGCGAGGATGAACAGCTCTGCGCGGTCGTCAGCGGGACCCTTACCGTGGAAGACCCCGGCATTAGGCCCCCGGTCAACCGGTTCACCATCGACGATAGCGAACTGGCCAACCTGGAGGGGTTCGGTCAAAACGGACCGTCCTTTGGATCCAGGAATGGACACGGAGAGACAGAGGGCAACGCATCCCTACGGAACGAAGTTCCGGAGGGCCCCCGCCTGCACCGAAACCACAGCATACCACCGCGTTTTCGCAGTAAAGCAACCGTTAGCGGAACCTGAGAGTAGGGGATTCTCCCTGTTTTCATACGAATGAGACCCCTATGTCTCATGGTTACAGTGGGGACACCGGCCGTTTACAGCCAGATTCAAGCGCGAATCAGATTCGGCCGGCAAGGAAGGCGTCCAGGTGGTGGTTCGTTACTTCCGGCGCTTCTTCCGGGAAGAAGTGGCCGGCCTCAACAGCCCGGGCACGGAGATCCGGGAAGTAGCGGCTGAACTGGTCCGAGAACGGGTTACCGCTGGGAATGTAGCCTTCCGGGCGGCCTTCCGCGTCCGTGCCGCGCGACCGCGACAGGTAAGAGCCGAACATCCAGAGCGTTGGGTTTTCGAAGCACTTGTGGCGGTCTTCCGGGCCGTAGTCCATGTAATTGACGTAGAGCGGGTGCTTCTCAAGGCCCTCCGGATGGTTCCACATCTCCGAGACGGTGCGCTCGTCCAGGAACTGAAACCGCTCGCCGTGGCTGGCCGCGGGGTCCGGGTGCACCACGTGGAACGGCAGCGCGTAGCGGTAGTAGGAGATGGCGTGCCAGTGGCTCATGGGGTCAGCGAATGCCGCCTTGTAGTGGGCAAGGTCTTCAGCGGTAGCCCAGGGTTTCGCCGCACCGCGCCCGCCCGCGCCCCACGGTGAAAACGGCCGGCCCGGAGTGGGGCTCGAGGGCGCGTGGCCGCAGACGGTCTCGATGAATTCGGCGTGGTACTTCGCGAAGAACTCTTCCGGGTAAGGCGCGGCCTTGAACCAGTAGCCGTGCACGCCGCCGGGCGACCACACTGTGCAGAGCGTATCGAGCAGAGCGAGACGGCTGACGCGTTCCGGCCAATCAATGGCGAGCTTGAATGCGACGATTCCTCCCCAGTCGTGAGCGACTACGCGGGCCGTTTCGATGCCGAGGGCATCCATGAAGTTCACGATGTCCTGGGCGAGGATCTGGCGGCTGACGCGCAGGCCGGGCTTCTCCGTTTGGCCGAAACCGCGCAGGTCCGGGGCGAAGCAGGCGTACCGGCTCGAAAAGTGGGCGAACTGGTGGCGCCATTCGTACGACGTTTCGGGGAAGCCGTGGATGAAGATGACGGGCTCGCCCGTGCCGGACTGGAGGTAGTGCATCCGCAGGTCGCGGGTCTGGACGAAGTTTGATTGCATGGCACGGCTCCGGAGGCGGGATGGAGCGAAGTCTACTGTCCGTCGCGGAGCCGCGGTGGGCGCGCCGGGCGCCAGTGATCTCTGTGCCCATGCGGTGCCCTATCCTTCTGCGACCATATCTTCGGAGCTTGCCATGCCACTGCGAATCGGCCTCATCGGCGCGGGCGCGAACACCGCCAGCCAGCACATTCCCGGTTTTCGCCGCAACGCAGATGTCGAAGTCGTAGGCGTAGCGAATCGCAGCCGGGAGAGTTCGCAGCGAATCGCCGATCAGTTCGGGATCGCCCAGGTATTCGATTCGCCTGAGGCGCTGTGCGCCTCGCCAGAGGTCGATGCGGTGTGCATCGGCACCTGGCCATACAAGCACCGGGAGTTCACGATCATGGCTCTCGAGGCCGGCAAGCACGTGCTCTGCGAAGCGCGGATGTCGACCGACTTGGCTTCGGCGGAAGACATGCTGGCGGCGAGCGAGCGCAACCCGGGTCTGGTGGCTCAACTCGTGCCGGCTCCCTTCGACTTCCGGCTGGGTCCAACCATTACCCGTCTGATCAATGAGGGCGCGCTTGGCGACGTGCTCGAGGTGGCGGTAACAGTGCTCAATGGTTCGGCCATCGATCCTTCGGTGCCGCTGCACTGGCGGCAGCGAACGGACTACTCAGGCAAGAACGTCATGATGTTCGGGATCTTCGTCGAGGTGATTCATCGCTGGCTGGGCGACCACGCGGATGTCCTCGCGTCCGGCGACATCATCGTGACCGAGCGCCTTGATACGGAGACGGGGCAACCGGGCCCGGTGACGGTCCCGGATGTGTACGTCGTCACCGGCCACCTGCAGCGCGGCGCGCGGATCACGTACCACTTCAGTTCGGTGGCGGCCGGCGGCGATGCAAGCACAATCGTGGTGTTCGGTTCGAAAGCCACGCTGCGCTGGAGGATGGGGGACACGGCGGTGATCCAGCCCCATGGCGGGCAGGCAACCGACGTTGTGGCCGACCCAGGAACGGACCGAGGGTGGAAGGTTGAGGAGGATTTCGTGGCATCGATCCGTGAGGGCGCGCCGATCCGCCTGACCAATTTCCAGGACGGAGTCAGCTACATGCGCGTCATCGAAGCCGCTCACAACAGCTACACGAGCGGCGGCGTAAAGACGGTGTAGCGGGAAACCGCAGTCTGCAGCGAAAGGTGGCGATCACATGAATCACGGATTAGAAGCGGGGGTATTACTTCCCGGAACAGGTGAGAAATTCGGAGGCTTCGGTTCCGACGCGATCACGATTCGGCTCGAAACGCACGGAGACGACCCAATCACGGTGGTGGAAGACGTAAGCACGGACACGGAGCCTGCGCCGCTGCATTCTCACCCATGGGACGAGGTCGTTTACGTCTTTGAAGGAGAGCTTTCGCTTACCTGCGGCAATGACACCAAGACGGGCGGCGCGGGCACGATCGCAACGCTGCCGCAAGGAGTTCCTCACACATTGCACGTGACCAGGTCGCCGGCGCGATTCCTGATGATCACCGTTGGAGCGCCATCAGCTCCGTTCCTCCGAGAAGTTGGCGAGGTTTACGCTGAGG
>CAZKZR010000030.1:0-13607 GCA_964557245.1 uncultured Anaerolineaceae bacterium
GCTCGACCAGGCGACCCGCGATGTCGGCCGGGTCGCCGGCGGGCACGTACCAGCCGTCTCCGTAGCGAGCGATGCGCTCGTACACCTTTCCCTTGTCGCCGCCAATGATCACCGGCAGCGGCTTCTGGACGGGGATTGGATAGCTCTTGAACCCGTGCCAGGAGATGAACTCGCTCTCGTGTTCCACGGTTTCGCCGCTCCAGACTTTCCGCATCGCCTGGACGTAGTCATCGAACCGCGCGCCGCGCTTCTCAAATGGGACGCCCATCGCGTCGAACTCCTCGCGCAACCACCCGATTCCCACGCCGAGCATCATGCGTCCGTTCGAAAGAGTGTCGATGCTCGCGACCTGCTTGGCCATGAACAGCGGGTTCGCCTGGGAGAGGATGTTCACCCCGGTGCCGAGGCGGATTTTCGAAGTGGTGGCGGCGACTGCGGTGAGGGCGATCAGTGGGTCGATGAACGGCGTTTCCGGTGCGGCGCCCATCTTGCCGGACGGGCTGTACGGGTACTTGGACTGGTAGTCGTTCGGAACGATGACGTGCTCGAACGTCCAGACTGATTCGAACCCAAGCTCTTCCGCTCGCTGCGCCGTACCCGAGATGTGATCGAGCGAGGTGACGCCGATGTTCACGGGGATGATTCCGAATTTCATTTGCTGGCTCCTGGGGTTCGTGTCCGCGCTAGATACTAGCGAGCCGGACGAGTTCACGCTGGCCGCGCGGTTGACTGCCGCGTCCTATCTTCCTATAACGCACTCATGCGGCGAAAACCCGGTGCGCTGATGCCCGTTGAAGTTGACATCCTCTCAGTTGTGCTGGATTCGGCCGCCGATGAGGCTGCGTACGGCTATGCCATCGCGCGGGCCATCCAGCAGGGCCACTCATCACGAAGCCTCACTTCCCACGGCACGCTCTACAAGGCACTCGACCGGCTGGTGAAGGCTGGGCTCCTCAGTTCGCGCTGGGAGGACGCTGACATCGCGGCGGCGGAGGAGCGGCCGCGGAGAAGGTTGTACCAGGTGACGGCTGCGGGTGAGACCGCTCACGCCGAGGCACTCCGGGGGCCGGGCCACCTGGGGAGCCTACACGGTACTCCTGGGATCGAGGCGCCGTGAGCGCGGACAAGACCCTGGCGGCAAGAGTCGTACGACGTTGGGTGCGGTTGTATACGGCGGGACTCCCACCCGAAACCGGGGAGCAGCGCCGCGCGGAGATGGATTCGGACCTGTTCGAACACGAGACGGACGCCGAGCGGTCCGTCCCGATCGGAGCGGAAATTCTGCTGCGGGGCCTCCTGGGGGTCCCGTCAGACCTGAGCTGGCGGCTCGATCAGGCCCGGCCTGGGGAGCGGCTTTCGGCCCTGCTGTTCGCAACGTTGTCGCGGGCAGAGGCTCTTGCGAACTGGATCGTCCGGCGGGGACTGCTAGGGCTGACTTCCTTGCTGCTCTGGGCCTACATTGCCGGCGGGGTACTGCTCATCGGCCGCGCACCGTTTGAGTCCACCGGCCAGGCTGGGTTCGCCGTGATCGGAGCGTGGGGGATCCTCGCTGGCCTCGCGATGCGGTGGGCCCGCAAGAAGACGGTTTCAAATCCAGTGGTGGGTTTCTTCAGCCTGTTCGCGGCGGCCGTGCCTCTTGGCTTGTTGCTGACGGCCACCGTCGTGGCTCCGCTGATGGCAATTGTCGTCGCCCTCCTGGAGGGCCGGCGCGCCTGGCGGCTGCGGTCTGCGATGAAGCGGGCCGGGCCGTTCGTCGTCACTCGCTAGTCAAACGGAAGATATCTTCCTATTATCATCCGGCAGCGACTGCTGCTGGAGTCAAAACATGTTCACGACCATCAAGCGCCTGCTCATTAGAGCGACCGAAATGCCGCGGTGGAAGGGTTCCAGGGCGGCGACCCGAAGGAACTTCGTGCTGCGAGGGGCCGCACTCGGGCTTGGCATGAGCCTGCCTGCCCGCCTCTGGATGCGCACTATTTCCGAGCACCATGTGTTTTCAGTTCCGGGGACCTTGCTGATCGTCTTGTTCTTCACCGGCATGGGCGGACTGGCAGGACTGGTAGCCTGGTGGCGGCGGAACCCGGAGCGCCCGAGGGCGCTTGTGGTCCGCGCTGCGGGCTTTGCTCCCTTCGCGCTGCTTGGGCCCTTCACCTTGCTGTTCATCCCGAGCTTCCTGGCTGCCCTTGTCAGCGGCCACCCCGGTTGGCGGCGTTGGGCGCGTTCGGCAGCCGCGATCTTCGGGGTGTTGGTGTTCGGCCTCACGGAGCTAATCCTCCTGACCGCTGACGTTCCAGGCAGCGGCGCGGTGCGGTTGGCATCAGGGTTGCTGTACCTGCCGCTCTCGTACGCCTTGTTCATCAGCAACCGCCTTGCCTTTGACCCGCTCCCCGGCCGCCGGCCAGCAGCCGCCTGAAGGTGACCGTTATCGCGTGGGGCCCGTACAATGGGCGTCCTTGCACGCGCGCGGAGGGGTCGCATAGTGGTCTAGTGCGCCCGCCTGCTAAGCGGGTTCCGGGGTAACTCGGTCGAGGGTTCAAATCCCTCCCCCTCCGCCACCTTCAGAATGGCCGCGAATCACCATGACGAACCGCTACTACCTCTGGACCGTTGGCTGCCAGATGAACAAGGCAGACAGCGAGAAGCTAGCCGCCGGGTTCGACCGAATGGGCCTGAAGGCCACTGACCGCATGGAGCGGGCGGATGTCGTCGTGATCAACACCTGCAGCGTTCGCCAGCATGCCGAAGACCGGGCCTACTCGAAGCTCGGCCGCGTGAAGGACCTCAAGAGGGCCAACCCCACGCTCAAAGTAGCGGTTATGGGCTGTATGGTCGGCCTGAAGACGGACGACCTGGAGAAGCGCTTTCCCCAGGTGGACGTGTTCGCCCGGCCGCAACAGTTCGAGCCGATCATCGAACTGATCGAAGGCCCACAGGAAGACCTCGGCGGCGAGTTCTGGCCGACCACCTACGCCATCCCTGAAGGGCCGACGGCCTTCGTGCCGGTCGTCCACGGCTGCAACAAGTTCTGCACCTATTGCATCGTCCCCTACCGGCGTGGCCGCGAGAAGAGCCGGCCGATGGACGAGATTGTCCGCGAGGTCGCCTATCTCACGGTGCATGGCGTCCGCGAGGTCACGCTCCTCGGGCAGACGGTGGAAGCGTACGGACATGACCTCGCGGAGCAGCCGGATCTTGGCGACCTGATGCGTGAACTTTCAGCGCTTGAGCGGCTGGAGCGCATCCGGTTCCTAACGTCGTACCCCAAAGACATGACTCACCGCATCCTCGAAGCCGTCGCCGAACTGCCGAAGGTGATGGAATGCTTTTCGCTGCCGGTGCAGGCGGGAAGTGACGCTGTTCTCGACTCGATGCGCCGCGGTTACACGCGCCGCGAGTTCGTCGAGAAGATCGCTGAAGTCCGCGACCTGATGCCGAACGCGGGTATTACCACCGACATCATCGTGGGTTACCCCGGAGAGACCGACGGTGACTTCGAAGCGACCTGCTCCCTGTTAGAGGAGTTGCGGTTCGACAAAGTCCACGTCGCTGCGTATTCGCCCCGTCCCGGCACGATCGCTTGGCGCAAGATGGAGGACGACATCCCTGCGGAAGTCAAGGCCGCCCGTCTCCACCGCGTTGAGGAAATTGAGGGACGGATCTCGCAGGAGATCAACGAGACCTACCGCGGAAGCGAACAGCGCGTGCTGATTGAAGGTGTTCGCAAGGACCAGCCGTTCGGCCGAACGAGGACTGGTAAGCTCGTGCACCTGGACGCGCCCGCGCGTGTCGGTTCGCTGGTGGACGTCAGGATCGAGCACACCGGCGCGTTCTCGCTGCGTGGGATGCCGGTCGATTCCCTGGCGTTGGTCTAGCGTTCGGGCTAGTTCTCGCCCCAATCGATGGACACATCGTTTTTGTCGTTCGGGTTGACCCGAACGTTCAGGTTGCTCCCTTCGATGAGCAACCCCGCGAGTGATTCGCGAACAAGGCTGGCGATCGTCACTCGGTAGGGCACCTTCCCGACTGGCGTTACTTCGACTTCGAGTTCCAGAAGGCGCTGGTTGCCAGCGGTGGCGCCCCTATCCGTCTTTCGGACGATGGTGGCGGACTCGCGCGCGCCGGTGGAGGTGGGTGCTTCGAACATCGAAGCCGAGCCTGACACCTGGCCGGCCGCCACGGCAGGCTGGGGGGCCTGCAGAACCTGCCCGCCCTGGACAACGGATGCGTTTCGCAGCGCCTCGGGATCGAGGTTGATGCCGAGCGACTTGAGATACTCGCCGAGACCTGCGGGATCGGTGGGCACTGCGCCTTTTCGCTGCCCGCGGAGGTCAATCGCGATCGGTCGTTCGACCGTGACGTTCGCTTTTGACAGGTCCATATCGATGCCGAAGTTTTGGAGGAGTTCTGAGATGGCCTGTGAATCGTGGGGCTTGGCCGCAAGCGACGAAACGTCAGCGACGATGCCCTGGGTCTTGCGGATTGCGAATTCCGTGATCACGCTCGTCAAGAGCCCTCCGGCAAAGAACGAGACGCCAAGAACAAGGAACGTGGAGCGGACGCTATCGCTCGCACAGTCGCTTCCCGTGCAGGTGAATCCGCCATCGAAGATTTGCGTGAACGAATCGTTCAAGCCAAGCACTAGGAATACGATTCCAAGGATCATGAAGAACAGGCCAAGGCCGTGGCCCGTGACTCTTCCCAACGTCGACATGTTTTCCCCCGGAAGAGAGCTTCCATCCCTTTGACCGCCAGAGCGAGCCGATCTTACGCGTCCAGGCGGCATGCAGCGCTTCCCACCCCACGGAATTACTATCTCGTCACCAACTGGTTCCGAGGAAAGTATGAAGTTCGAAGCGATCAAGAAAGTCGGGGTGCTGGGCGGGGGCATCATGGGTGGCGGTATAGCTCAGACGTACGCGGTGGCCGGCTATGACGTGGCAGTCCGCGACATCAACGAGGACGCCATCAACGCGACGCGGCACGCGATTTTCGATGGCAAGTGGGGCATTAAGCGCGGCGTTGAGCGGGGCAAACTCGCGTTCGATGATGCTGTGGCCGCGATGAGCCGCGTGACGCTCGGGGAATCACTCGAAGTGCTCGCCGACTGCGATATCGTGATCGAAGCCATCCCGGAGAAGCTCGAATTAAAGCAGCAGGTCTTCGCCGAGCTGGACAGCGTCGTGAAACCAGAGGCAATCTTCGCCTCGAACACATCCGGGTTCGTCATCGCGGAGGTCGGCCGCGACGTCTCGGCGGCGCGAAAGCCGTTGTTCGTTGGCATGCATTTCTCAAACCCAGTCACCACCATGCGCATGCTCGAGGTCATCTATACGCCGGAGACCTCGCAGGAAACCATTGAAGCCGCGCAGAGACTCGGCGAAGCGGGCGGGAAAGTCATCTCCATGGTGAAAGACACGCCCGGCACCTACGGGTTCCTGCTGAACCGCATCTTCGGCGCCGCCTACCGTGAGGCGAAGGCAATCGTGGATGCAGGGATTGCCACTCCTGAGGATGTGGACAAGGCGATGATCACTGGCCGCAACTGGCCTTCGGGGTTCTTCGGTGCGCGGGGCGGCATCGGCAAGGAGTGGTAGCCCGGGCCGCAGTACAGGTGCGTCATAATGCAAAACAGGGACCCAATCCGGGTCCCTGTTCTTGTGTGTCCGTGGTGGAGCTGGAGGGATTCGAACCCTCTACCTCAACACTGCCAGTGTTGCGCTCTCCCGAGTGAGCTACAGCCCCAGGTCAACTTCGCGATCGTAGCAGCCGTCCGGTTTGCGGCCAAACGGCTGCCGGCCGCCAGTTACTTCCGGGTGCGCGGATCGAGAGCGTCGCGAAGCCCGTCGCCGAGGAAGGTGAAGCAGAGCATGAGGACGGCGACCATGATGGCCGGCCAAACGACAGCCCAGTTGTTCACGAACAGGTTCGAGTAACCGTCGCCCATGAGTGCTCCGAGGCTGGTGTAAGGCGACGGGACGCCAAGGCCGATAAAGCCCAGGGCGCCTTCCGCGAAGATGGCCAACGGAATCCCGAACGTGACCGCCACGATTACCGTGCTCAGGGTGTTCGGTAGCATGTGGGCGCGAACGATGCGCCAGGGACTGGCCCCGATCGACCGCGCCGCCAGGACATAATCCTGCTCCTTGATCGAGAGCATCTGTCCCCGCACCAGGCGGGCGACAGTCACCCAACTCACCAAAGAGATAGCGAGAATCGTCCCAAGAATCGCGGATGGGAAGCCGGGGATTTGAGGGTCGCCTGTGCCAATGACCGGCCAATCACGGCCGAAAAGCACCTGGCGCAGCAGGATGATGGCGAGCAGATCTGGAAACGCGTAGGCGAGGTCAGTGAACCACATGAGGACGGTGTCGCTGATCTTGCCTCCCAGCGCCGCGCTCATGCCGATGGTGATGCCCACAATCAGGACCACGACCTGGGTTCCGAGACCGATCTTGAGCGAAAAGAGTGTGCCGTAGAGGAGCCTCGCCCACATGTCCCGGCCGAGAATATCCGTGCCCATCCAGTAGTCCCAGCTTGGGCCCTTGTTAACGATGAGGTATTGCTGCTCCGTTGCGCTGTGACGCTCAATAGCCGGAATGAATTGCGCGAGGATGGCGACGACCGTGATGGTTACCAGGATGATCGCCGAGATGAAGGCCAGGCGATTCTTGATGAGCCGCCGCACGGCCATTTCCCAGAGCCCGCGCTGCTTGTTCGCGAGCTGGTCTTTCGTGAAATCGAACGGCTGGAGGATGGTGGTATCTGTGGCCATGTATGTTCCCCTACAGCCTGATTCTCGGATCGGCGACTGCGTATAACAGGTCAACGATCAGGTTCATGAAGGCGATGATCGCCGCATAAAACAGCGTCACACCCATGATCACGCCGTAGTCCCGGATCAGTACCGAGGACACGAACGTGTTACCCAGGCCCGGGATGGCAAAGGCGTTTTCGATGATGAAGGAACCGGTAACGAGGCCGGCGAAGATCGGGCCAAGGATGGTCAGCACCGGGATCATCGCGTTCTTGACGGCGTGCCGGACGATGACGGAGAACTCTTTCACGCCCTTGGCTCGAGCCGTTCGGATGTAATCCTGGCGGAGGATATCCAGCATCGATGCGCGTGCGATCCTGGCGATGAACGCGCCGGGGAGCATACCCAGGGCAACGGTCGGGAGCACCATCTTCTTGTAGTTCCACATCTCCCAACCGAGGACGTCAAACCAGTTCAGCTTGAGGGCAAACAGGATCACCAGGAACGGGGCGAGGATGAAGCTCGGGAGCGCGGCGCCTCCGGTCGCTATGAAGACGCCGACGTAGTCGCCGATGCCGTTCTGGTTGATTGCGGAGAGCACTCCGAGCGTGATGCCGAGGGCGATCGCGAAAAGAAACGCACAGACACCCAGTTGGAGCGAGACCGTGAACTTCTCCTGGATGATGTCTCGCACCGGGCGGTCGTTTGACGCAATTGAGAGCCCGAGGTCCAGCTTCGCGGTGTTCGAAATGAAGTGGACGTACTGCTCACCGATGCTGCCATCGAGGTTGTACTTCTCGTTCAGGCGCTCTCGGGTGGCGTCGGACATCGGCTTGTCCGAATCGAAGGGCCCGCCTTCCACGGAATGCATGAGGAAGAACGTGACCGTGGCTACCGCAAAAAGTAGCGGGATGATCAAGACGATTCGTCGGATGGTGTAAGCGACCATAGAAAGTGGCTCCGAAAGGAACCGCAATGGGGTATCCGAAGACACCCCACGCGAGAGAGAAGACCGGAAAGAAAGACAGCGCCGGCGAACCGGCGCTGTCCCTAACGTGGAACGTTATTTCTTGGTGGTCGTCCAGAGTTCGACTGAAGTGTCGCCGGGGACCTGCTTGTCGTCAGGCTTCTTGTTTTCGACCATGCCCTTGATGTAGGGCTTGACCACTGCATGGAAGCCAACCTGCCACATCGGAGCGATGCCGCAGACGTTTTCGACGATGAGCTTTTCCGCGTCGCGATACTGCTGGCGGCGTTCCTCGTCCTTCTGGTTGAACTTGGCCTTGGCGATGACGTCGTCGATCGCCTTCAGCGAGCAGCTCTGCTTGTTGATCGAGCCGCCGGTTTCATACAGGCCGAGAATCCAGTTCTCCGGGTCCGGGTAGTCCTCGCCCCAGCCACCGAGCACGATCTGGAAGTCGCCGCTGTTGAACCGCGAGGAGCGGGACTTCGAGTCGGTGTACTCAAGATTGATATCGATGTTGAGGTGCTTCTTCCATTCGGACTGAAGGAATTCGCCAATAGCCTTGTTCGTGGCCGAATCGACCTGGAGGACGGTGAGCTTGGGGAAGCCGGCGCCGTTGTCGTAGCCAGCCTTCTTCAAGTTCTCCTTGGCCTTCGCGGGATCGAAACCGATTGCCGAATCGAACACGCCAGCCTTGTTACCCGAGCGGTCAGCCGGCATCCAGTTGGTCGACGGGATGTTGGCGCCGTTGAGGACGTTGTCGTTCAACGTCTTGCGGTCCGTTGCCTGGGAGAGCGCGAGGCGCACTTCAAGCTTGGAAAGCGTCGGGTCCTTGAGGTTCGGCTCGATGCCGGTGGTGCGCGTCGCGGCGTAGGAAGCGAGTTCCTTGCCGAGCGTGGGGTCTGCCTTGACAGCCTTGAGCTGGGTTGACGGCACTGCGGTGGCTTCGATTTCGCCGGCACGGTAGGCGTTCAGGGCCACCGCCGGGTCATCGATGTAGCGGAGGACGATCTTTTCCACCTGGGCTTTCTGGCCGGCGGTGTACTGATCGTTCGGTACCACTTCCATCTTGTCCTTCTCGGTGTACGTCGAAGGCTTGAAGGGGCCGTTGTAGACGTTATCGAGCGGGGCCGGCCACTTCGCATCGACGGTGGCGAGCTTGTGCTTCGGCGCCGGGAAGGTAGGCCAGAGGGCGAGAAGGATGGTGAAGGTCGGCTGCGGGTCGGTCAGTTTGAATTCGATGGTGTTCGCATCGATCGCCTTGACGCCCATGGCCTTCTGAAGAGCGGTCTTTTCATCGGCCGTCTTCTTGCCTGCGCCGTAGTAGTCATCGCAACCGACGATAGCGGTCAGGATGTACTGGTAGTGGCCGGCGTTGTCCGGGTTGCAGGTTCGCTGCACGCCGAGGACGAAGTCGTTGGCATCGAGCGGCTGACCATCGGACCACTTGAGGTCCTTCTTCAGCTTGACGGTGTAGGTCTTGCCATCGGCGGAGACGGTCGGCATGCCATCAGCCATTGCGGGCTGGGGCTTGCTGTCCTTGTCGAGGTGGTAGAGACCGCGCCAGACCATGAAGAAGTGTTCGATGTCCTGGTTGAAGTCCGAGAAGTGCGGATCCCAGCTTTCGAACTGGACGGTACGGATGGTGATGGTGCCCGAAGGCTTGGCGACTGCGGTAGGAGCTGTCGTCCCTCCGCTCGTGGGTGAGGCATCGGTGCCGCCGTCGTCATCGTCGTCATCGTCGCCGCAGGCAACGGCGAACGCCATGATGGCGAAGATGGCGAACATGCTGAGCAGCAGCTGCCACTTGGACTTGGTCATCGGTAGTGGTTCCCTCCTCTATTCGATTAACCGACCGGTAAGGTGCTGGCCGAGGCGCTTAAAGTCAACAATTCTTTACTACGCGAAGGCCGGGGTTCACACGCAATTAATCCCGTCCACCTCCTGGATCCGGGCCACGGCGTCACGCCGGAGCCACGGGGCACCTGCCCATGGTACGCCCACCGTCTCGCCTATGGATGTCTCTGAAAAGCGCATGGCTGCACCGAGGGGCGAATTTGGCGCGAACTATAGGGTCGGCGTTTTAAAGATGTCACTAGGGGACAACTCGCATAGGCTGAGTTTGCGCCCGCGCCCAGATCTTCTCCGAGGCCATGCATGAACCGCGTCCTGGCAATCGTGAGCGTCCTCGGACGTGACCAAAAGGGCGTTGTAGCCCGCATCAGCACGTACATCGCCGAGCACGACATCAACATCGAGGATATCGAGCAGCGCGTTGTCCGGGGTCAATTCCTGATGGACATGCTGGTGGACATCACGGACGCGTCAGTCTCTCTGGATGAGTTGATTACCGGGCTGCTGGCCATCGGCCAGGAAATCGGCATGGAGATTCGTGTAACTCTCCATAACGAGCGAGAGCGCCGTCGCGTTGGGATACTCGTCAGCAAGGAGGCCCACTGTCTCGAGCAACTGATCGCAGATTCGCGGGCCGGCCTCCTGCACGGCGAACTTGCGCTCGTCATCGGCAATCACGAGAGCCTTCGGCCTGTGGCCGAAGCCGCGGGGATCCCGTTCGCCTGGTTCTCGAGCGAGGACAAGCCGGCGCACGAAGCATTCGTGCTCGAACAGCTAAACCGGGCGAAGGTCGATGTCGTGGTGCTTGCGCGGTACATGCAGATCCTGACCGCCACGGTCTGCCAGCCGTACGCGGGACGCATCATCAACATCCACCCATCGCTCTTGCCGTATTTCCCGGGTGCGAACCCCTATCGTCGAGCGTGGGAAGACGGTGTGCGGGTCACTGGCTGCACGGCGCATTTCGTTACTGAAGAACTGGACGCCGGACCGATCATCCTGCAGGACGTCTTTCACATCGAAGTCGGAGTCGACTCGGTGGAAGATGTGAGGCGCAAGGGCCGGGCACTCGAAGGGCTGGTTTTGAGCAGGGCGCTCCAACTCTATCTGAACAACGAAGTCGTCGTGATTAACGGGAAGGTAGTCTTCAAACCCGGGATGCGGACGCTGTTGCGGGATTTTGGCGGCGAGCAGCAGCCGGTTCCGTAGACAGTTTCCAGGCCATGCGCATGCCTTCGATGCGCCCACGATAGACATCTACCACGTGCTCAGGGCAAGCATGGACGACGACATGCTGCTCATCGCCGTCCCAGCCGAGGTGGTCCACGGCGGATTTATCCATGGTCACGGAACCAGTCAGGAGACCCACGGTCCCAGTCGCGTGGCGAGGCGGAAGCTCGAGGTGTTCGCAGATTGCACAGTTGGGCACGGAGACCTCCAGCGGCGTGGCCGAGCCTACCATCGCTAGAGACGATAATGATTGTGCCTGCGTAAAAGCTGAGTGTGCTCCTTGCGCGAATCAGTGGTTGTGATGAGTGAGAAGTCTTCGCGTTGTCCGATGACGGTAGGCGAAGAGGCCGAGGACCATCGGCCGGACGGTGAAGTACTCGAGGAACTCTCCTGCCTTGCCGGGAAAGAACCGGAAGGTCACCGTGTCGGTCAGCAACGCAGTCCCCTCGCTCGTTGCCGTGAACCGGTGGCGATGCCGCCAACGGCGGAACGGTCCCCGGAGTTGGACATCCTGAACCAGCGCGTCGGTCTCGACTCGTTCAACGCGAGCGATCCAGGTGAAGCCGAAGTGCTTCCACCCGAGCCGCAGGGCCTGGGAATCGCCGACCTCCGTGAGTTTCGGTTCGCCGAGGACGCGGAAGGGCGGAATCGGCGGCGTGATCGCTGCAAGGTTGCGCGAGTCCGTGTGGAAGCGGAAGAGGTCCGCCGCCGAACACGGCATTTCGGATTCAACTCGGATGAACGTCATAGCGCCGGTTTCCTTCCCAGATACTCCAATGCGTCGCGATAGGCGTTGATGCCCGACAGGGCGGTGCCGACGGTGCCCTGCCCCGGAAAGACGTGGTCGCCAGCCATGAAAAGGCCTTCGGCCGGACGGTGACCTGGCGCTCGTAGCGCGACCACGTTGGGGCGCTGCACCAGTCCGCCCACGTAGCCTCCGGGGCGCGCGGTGAAGCGTTCGAACGTGGCGGGTGTGGCGGAGCGCACGAGCAACGCCCGCTTTCGGACGTCCGGGACGACCCGGGCTACGTCATCGAGCATGGATTGCTCCAAATCATTCCGGGCGCGAGCGAGCTCGGCCGGGAACCTGAGCCAGGTGCGAGGATCGACATGCCGCGAAACGGAAAGCGACCAGCGAATCGAATCGCGTTTCGCTGAGGGGAAGATGCTGATGAAGCTGTTGCCGTGAGCATCTTCGGGGTGGAGGACCTGGTGGTAAGGGTAGGGATTCACCAGCCCCGTGGCATCGATTCCGAGGTGCAGTACAAACGCACCCCAGGCCGTGCCGGGCTCCGGCAACCTCGGTCGGTGACCCAATAGGCGATCCAGGCCTGCCGGCGGCACATTAGCAATCACTGCTCGCGCGGTGAGCTCGCGTCCATCGCTCAGCGAGACGAACCAGTCGCGCCCAATGCGGCGAAGACGGGCAACGGCCGTCGCGAAACTCACCGTGCTGCCCGCCCGCCGAATGGCGCGGACCAGCTCCATCGCCAGGCGTCCGGTGCCTCCTTCGACCCACTGGCAGCCCCGACGGTAGAGGTCGAGTGCGATGGCGCCCTGCACGGCGCTGCACTCGCCGGCCGCGGCGCCGGTGGCGTCCATCAGGAGGGCGTCGATTATGCCGTCGATGACCGGCTCACCGCCTGCCCCCAGGCGGCGCATCTGCCCTCGGATGGTCCTCGGAAGCACCGGCAACAACGAGATTAGCCCAGGGGAGAGAGCCGGAGCCGTCCGACGGACATCGGAGAAGCTGCGAAGAGGCAGCGATGGCAAGTGGGCTCCAATGGCGTAGACCTGGCCACCGGCCGTATGCGTCCAATCCCAGAACCGCTCGTAAGCCCTGGCCGTCGCCGGAAACACCTTCCGCAGGGATTCCTTCCAGGACTCGGTCGACATCGAGTATTGCAGCTGGGTCCCGCCGGCATGGAAGACGATCGATGGATCAAGTGGGCGGCTGTCGACCTGAACCTCGAGCGTGTCAAAGACCTGTCGAAGTATTCCCCCCGGTTCCAGACCGGTCACCACTGTGGCGCCGGCCGGAAACCAGAACCCGCCGAGCGCGAAGTCACCGGCGCAACCGCCCGGTCTCGTGTGTTGCTCGATGAGTTCAACTCGGGCGCCGGCAGCGGCGGCTAACGCGGCTGCGGTGAGCCCTCCGAAGCCCGAACCGATCACTACGAGGTCGGTCGATTGCTGCATGTGTCTCACCCTAACTGCTGAACAAAACATTGACAAGTGTCCACAGAGTGTCTATGTTTGGTGGACATGACTGACCTAACAACGGGTGCATACAAGATCGCGCAGGTCGAGCGAATCACCGGCGTGGGCGTGCATACGCTGAGAGCGTGGGAGCGGCGCTACGGTGTGCCTGAGCCCGATCGTTCCGGAGGAAGGCAGCGTCTGTACTCCACCCGGGATATCGAGTTGGTGACGCGCATGAGAAGGCTCTCCGAACAGGGTGTGCCACTTGGCAAAGCGGCCGACATGGCTCGTCTCGAAATGCGCGAACGCGGCGGACACAGCCTTTCGGAAGCGGTCGCCGGCAGGCTGCTGCGCTCGCTGCTCAACTGGGACGAGGCTCGGGCCGCTGATGCGTGGATGGAGATGCTGGACTCGTTCGACATCCAGACCGCGTTCCAGCGCGTTGTCATCCCCGTCCTCAAGGATGTGGGTGACGGCTGGCACGCCGGCGCGGTCAGCATCGGCCAGGAGCATTTCGCTACGAACTTTGTCCGGGCCAGGCTTGACCTGCTGGGCCGTCAGGCGACGCCGCGCGAGGACGCCCCTTCGGTGCTGTTCGCGTGC
>CAZKZR010000031.1:0-13329 GCA_964557245.1 uncultured Anaerolineaceae bacterium
CCTCCGGCCCGCCTCGGAAGAGCGCTTCTCCGTCTACAAAGATGACTCCGGCCGGTACGTCATCGAAGGTTATCGGGCCGTATCGTTCGTTAACATGATGGATACCGAGATGGTCGGCGCCTACGACGAAATCCTCCGCCGCCTCGAACGGTGGGGCATCGCCAAGGTCCTCCGCCGCGAGGGTATCCGCCCCGGCGATACGATGGTCTTCGGCGAAACGGAGCTGCCCTGGGAGGCATAGGCCCGCCATGAATGACAGCGGCCAGCCCCGAGTACTCCTGGTTCGCCCGGCCGGCCCAGGTCCCGCGATCTCGCGCTATGCCGACGGTCTTGCCGGTCTGCTCCGGCCTTCGTACTCCGTGGAACAGGCTACCGCGCGCCACTTCGAACCCGGGCGGATTCTCGGCAAACTCACCCGGCGCTCGTCTCTTCTCGCCGGGGTGCCCACTGATCCAGCAATCGTGCACTTCGCCGATGTCTACATGACTCCGCAGGCCCGCCGCTTCACGGGAGCAAGAGTAGTTACGGTCCACGACCTCATGCCGCGCGAATTCCGACGGATCCGCTCCCGCCGGGCCCTCACCTTCGCGCTCGTGGTGGAGCGCTCGCTCAGGAAGCTCAAAGACGTCGACCTCGTCCTGGCGCCGTCGGAATACACTCGAAGGCAGGTCGTCTCGCAGTGCGGCGTTCCCGCCTCGAAGGTCGTGGTCGTACCCCCGACGTTTCCAGCGGCAATGGTTCCCGCCCCATTTGAGACCCGAGAGCCACGGACCATCGTCTCCATCGGTCCGGAGCTGTACTACAAGAACCTGGACCTGCTTATCCATGCCCTCGCCGAGCCCGAGCTGCGCGACGCTACGTTGCTCCGCGTCGGCGGCCTCAGCGGCAGGCTCCGCGAAGTTGCCCGCCGCCTCGGGGTCGAGCAACGCATCACCGACACTGGTTTCGTCACGGATGAAGAGTTGATCGGGGTCTACCAGCGAGGGACCGTCCTCGCGCACCCGAGTTACAGCGAGGGTTTCGGCCTCCCTGTGGCCGAAGCCATGCTCTGCGGTCTCCCGGCCGTGGTCAGCGACGGCGGATCGCTGCCGGAAGTGGTCGGCGCCGCCGGCCGCGTGGTGCCGCTCCGTGGGCGCCGGCCCCGTCAGGAGGTGAACATGGATGACACCCGGGACTTCGCCTGTGCACTCAACCAGGTGCTGAACGATGAAGATCTGCGGCGTTCGATGTCCCGCTCCGGTTTGGCGGAAGCCGAACGCTTTAGCCCTTCGGCCGTCCGCTCCAGGTTGCTGGATGCCTATGACCTCGCCCTTTCGAACTCACGTAGGCGTCGCTGACCCTCCCGCTCCTACGTCCGGGACCCCGCCGCGGTACCCCGCCGCTGCAGGACAGCCTCGGCCACCGCCCGCCCAAGCAGCTCATGGCCGGCGCGCTGCAGGTGGAAACCGTCAGTCGTCATCAGCGGCGGGTCGGCCGGCGCCGCCGCGAACAGCGGCCCGCTGTCGAGCAGCCCGAAATGCCGCAACTGCGCCTCCCGGCCAACATCTCCCAGGAACGCCGCTCGCCGCTGCTCGATGTGACGGACCGTCACGTGCTTGCCCCGCTCTGCCGGGTACGCCACTAACAAGAGGTCGACATCCTCGATCCGCGAGATGGTGCGGATCACATCTCCATAGTTCGCCGTCAGCCGCTCCTGGGATGTCAGCGGCTGCGTGCCGATAAGTCGCCGCACGAACTTCCGCGCAGCCCGGTTAAACCGGGGCGGCTCATCCCCGGCCTGTCGCGTCCGCTTGTCGAATGCTTCCTCCGCGCGGCGGTACCGCGCGCCCATCCGCTCGCCGAAGAGGCGCTCGATCCGCTTCCAGCTGAAACCCACCGTGAAGGCGAACGTACCAAGCGGCAGCACCACCAGGTCGGGCTGGAGTTCCCGGACCTTCCGCTCCGCATACGCGGGGCCTGCCGGGGAAACGGCCGAGAACTTCACCTCGGTCACCGTCACCTCGGTGCCAAGGTCATTGGCGAGAACTTCGCGCAGCACGCCCGCCCACGTTGGGCCGTCCACGAAGATGCCCTGCGTATCTGAATTGCCGAGCAGAAGGATCTTCACGTGCCATCCAGCTGAACATTGGTGCGCCCGCAGGTTCGCCGGGCGTCCAGCCCTCATTCAACAGGGCGGCCGTCGTGCAAACTAGCCCGCCTTCACCATCAGCCGGCGGGGGCCGCGCAGGTAGAGCGTCCCACCTGGGATGTACCCGTTCGGGACTACTTCCAGGTCTTCGAACCGTTCCAGCATCGCGTTGAACGCGGCCCCGATCTCCAGCCGCGCCAACGCCCCCCCGAGGCAGAAGTGTGGACCCAGCCCGAACGCGAGCTGGTGGCCGCGTCGTCGCCCGAGCTCAAACGTGTCCGGGTTTGGAAACGCCGCCGGGTCCCTGTTCGCGGCGCCGAGCACGAGGTGAACGGTCCGGCCAGGCGGCAGCCGCCGGCCCCCGACCTCGGCCCCGGCCTTCGTGAAGCGCTCCGTGATATGCGTCGGACAGTCATACCGGAAGCATTCCTCCACTGCCATCGGCACAAGCTCGGGTGTCTCGCGCAGGACCGCCCAGGCGCCCGGATTCCTCGCCAATGCGAGCAACCCCCCGCCAATCGCGAACGCAGTCGCCGCGTTACCCGCAGTCGCGACGTGGACCAGCAGCATCACCATCTCGTCTTCGCTCAAGTCCCCTCCGCCCACCGCATCGTGGAGCCTGCCCAACACGCCCGCCGGGTCCTCCGCGCAGGCGTCGGAGAGCATCCGTCGCAACACCTCGAGTGCCTCGCTCGCCACCCTGGCCGCCTCTGCCGAATGGTCCGCTTCCATCCGGCCCCGCATAACTGCCACCACGCACGCGCGGAATACATCCTGGTACGCCGGCGGGATGCCCAGGAAGTTCAGCAGCACGATCACCGGCATCGGCTGCGCCAGCGTTTCCATCACCTCGAATGGCTCGCCGCAGCGCACCGAGGCCAGCAGGTTTCCGGCCAACTGCGCCATCGGCGCCTGCAAGTCGTTGACGTTTGCCGGCCGAAACGCCTCCGCCAGGACCCGCCGCAGCCGGTCATGTGTATCGCCGTCCGTGTTCGCCAGGATCGGCGTATCTCCCAGGGCCGTGCGTGTTCGCGCCTCGCGCACCGAATCGCCCATGCCGCCGGTACTTGTCGCCGGATCCGACGAGAAGTGCTCATCGTCCTTGAGCACCGCCGCGCAATCCTCATAACGAGTCAGGATGTAGCCCTGCATCTCCGGGCTGTAATAGCCCCGCTCCGTGCATCGGAGCCGCGCCAAGTACGGATACGGATCGGCCTGGTAGGCCGCCTGTGCTGGGTGAAACTTGCCCACTGCCGCCCTCCGTTTATCGAAGGTGGCCGGAGTTTAGGACCTGCTAAGCAAATTACCAAGGTCTATTGATTAGATAGAGGAAAGTTATACGCTAATGACTAACAGTGGGAGACACGACCCGTCAGAGGCGCGTGCGGAAGCACGCGCGCGTCCCCTCGCCCGGCCCCGAACTTCCGCCATCCCCGCCCAAGTCCGTGGCCCGACCGTGAAGGAGGGTGCCAACTCGCCGCCCCCCCATCACATCGTCATCGTCGGGTTCCGCTGCTCGATGATGTCCGTCATCCGCGTCCGCACCGATTCGAGCACGTTCGCCTGCGCCGGAAAAATGTAGAACTTGTCATCGCGCACCGCTTCGAACACCTGCCGGGCCACTTCTTCCGGCTCGTACCCCTGGTCGATGGCTGCCTTGAACGCCGCCGCGAACATCTGCACCTCCGGCCGCTGCGCCGAAATGTCCGTGGCCGTATGGCCTCCCAGCTCGGACGGACGGTTCCGCTCCGCTTCCAGGATCGCCGTCTTTATCAGGCCCGGGCAGAGCACCGACGCTGAGAGCTTGGCGCCCATGCCCTTGAACTCCTTGTAAATCCCTTCGGTCAGGCACACCACGCTGTGTTTCGAGATGTTGTACGGATTGGCCCCGGTCAACAGCCCGGCCATCGAAGCCGTGTTCACGATGTGCCCCTCTTCGCCGTTCTCCAGCATCCGCGGGATGAACGCCCGGATCCCGTACAGCACGCCCATGAAGTTCACGCCCCACGTCCACTCCCAGTCGCTCAGGGGCGTCTCCCACGGGCGCGAACGCAGCGTCGCCGCGGTCGCCGCCACGCCGGCGTTGTTGCACAGGATATGCACGTTTCCGAACGTCCCGAACGCCTTGTCGGCCAGCGCGTTCACATCATCTTCGGACATGACGTTGGCCTTCACGGCCAGCACCTTGCCGCCCTTCGCTTTCAGCGCGGCCTCCGCCATCGCCAGTGGCTCACTCTCGATGTCCGCGGCCACTACCGCCATTCCCTCGTCCGCGAAACGATGCGCGAAGGCCAGGCCCATGCCGCTTGCGGCGCCGGTAACAACGGCGACCTTGTCTTTGAAGTCCTTCATCTTCGAAATACTCCCTACTGGCGTTGACGCGGGAGTCTACAGGGGAGCCCCGGTTCGAAGTCGCGCTCCGTCAATCATCCCCTCGCATCAGCTGCTCTGCCGCCGCCACCGTATCCCGCAAACGGCCGATCCGGCTGTCGTCCTCGCCCAGGATTTCGCGGAGCCAGTGGTACACGTAGTCGAGGTCAATAGCTGCGGTGCCCTGGTGGAATAGCCGCTCAATGTCCCGCCAATCCAGTGGTCGATTGAAGATGACTTTGAACACGACAATGTCCTCGCCAGACAGCACCGTGATATGCCGCTCTCGCACCGGCTCCTCCCGGATGCGTTGAGCGACGACCGCATGGAACGGCGCGTACGAGAAGAAGAGGTCGACCTTTTGGTCGTCCCAGTCGAGCCGGATTTGGCCAGTCTTCTCGATCGTTTGTACCGCGTCCGCGGATGCCGTGACACCCGCTTCCGCAAGGCAGTTCAGTACCTTGGGGGCATCGGACTCCGGCAGAAAGATGTTGAGATCGTAATCGTTGGTGCTTCGGGGGAGGCCGTAACACACGTACGCGATCGCGCCACCGAACGCATGCGGAATACCGCACGCCACCAGTCGCTCGCTCAACAACAGAACTCGCCCTTCGACGCTTTCTGGGATCATCCCGTTCTGGCTGCTAGCCTGGGGAACTCGAGAGGCTCATCGTCAAGCGGGAAACCGCGCGAACGGATGATGGCCCGGTTGAAATCGCTCAAATCGAACAGTGTAAGTAGTCGCCGTTCAGTATCGACCCCGATCCACATCCGCGCGTTATCACGGTCCTCATCCTTGAGGCTCTGTTCGATGCGCCGAAGCATCAGGTCGTGCCCGGCTCTATCGGCTGCCTTGTCCACGCTTCCAGTATAGCGCCCATGCGCTCCCCGAAGCTGCCCGCCCATTCGCTAGCAGGGCCCACAGCGCTCGCAGACCCAGAACCCCTTCGTCCGGCCCTCACCCCGCGGCAGCGGCGGCGGTTCATTACTTGCGCTGGTTGCGCTGTCAGCTCGCGGTCGGCGCGCTCGGGCGATTTCGGCGGTTGGGATACCGGGGGCTCGTTCATGCGGCTGATTCCTCCTGCCGCCATCGTCCGGCAACGATGCGCCGAGTCGCGCGGCCGTTGGATCAACTCCGGCTACCCGAAAGACCCAGAGCGACCGGGTCCTGTGAACTGCCTCTCAATCTCGGCTCGAACGCGCGCCGCACTCGGCCCTACAACCACCGCCGCAGCAGGAACGACCCCACGCTCAACACCACCGACACCAGGATCATCGTGGTGATGGGCACATACACGCGGGTACCACCGGACGAGTAGCGAATATCGCCCGGCAGCCGCCCGAACCACGAAAGCGCCCCTGTCATCACCACCAGCCCGATGACAACCGCCGCAGCCCCCGCGATGACGATGAGCAGACCAGCCGATCGAGCGTCCATCGGTTCCACCATAGAAGTACTGACGGAGCTTTCGGAACTTTCGATGAAGTGCCATCGTCTAGATATGGTGAGGATGTGGGGTCTGGCGGCACTGCTCGCGGGCGCACTGGCCTGCGCGGCCTGCAGCGATGGAAACGGCTCGGGCCAGGAGACACCGTCAGCGACCAACACTCCGCCCGCGACCGCCCCCGCAACGGCGACGCCCGAGCCCGGCGCGGTCCCCACGGCCGGCGTACCAGTGGTCGACCGGTTTATCTCCGCGATGCTTTCAGGCGATGTGCCGGCGCTTCAGGCGCTTGTGGATTACGGCCAAATCGGCTGCGTGGCTCAACCCCAGGGAATCGGCTCGCCGCCGGTTTGCGAAGCAGGCCAACCGGAAGGCACGCCAGTCAAAGTCATCGGCTTCTCGACCTGCGAGGGCGGCTTCATGACCGAGTCCGACGTCGCCCGCGCGCTGGACGATTGGGCGCGCAAGGACGGGCCGCACTTCTTCTCGGCTGCTCGAATGCCGGAGGGAGGCTACGCAGTCACGTTTACCTTTGAGCGCTGGGCAGACGGCGGCCCTCGGCCAGATTCGATGAACGGAGCAATGTTCCTCCTGTCGAACAAAGGCTTGACGCACGAAACCTCGGGCTGCGGCTGGACTGCTCGGACCATCGCAGCCGCCTACCCCGACTACCTGATTGCCCCGCCGCCTCCTCCCGCGGTACCGGCCGGCACGCGCCACACCGGCACAGCCGCCATCGACACCGTAATCGATGCACTCATTCAAACCGACACCCCGAGGTTGGCGTCTCTGGTCGCCTTCGCGCAGGTCGGTTGCGGCGCTGACTGGTGGCTGCCGCGTTGCCCAACCGGCTCCGCCGAAGGAACGCTGGTCGGAGCAATCACCGTACGCGGCTGCGAGCCGTTCTGGCTCGGGCCATACGCGAGCGGCCAGGCGGTCCCATCCCCGGGTGGAGTGAGCGCCGGGGGCGTCGCCGAGTTCGTCGATGGTGAAATTCGGCCCGCGCCCCAACCGGTCGGCGTGGCGAAGGAGCCAGGAATCGACCCCGCAGGCGTCCGCTATTGGCTCATCTATGACGTTTCCGCAGCTACCGGCGGGCCCGGTGGCGGCCGCGCCTTCGGCCTCGACGCCGCCGGCAAAATCGCCGTCTTTGACCGTGGCTGCAATGAAACGGCCGCCCAACTCGCCGCCCGCTACACCGACTTCCTCCTACCCCCGAAATAGCGATTGACGTATCTCTCCCCTCGCCCGCGAGGCACGAGTCGGGAGAGGAGTCGGGGGTGAGGTAAGCTTATGAAGGCCTTTGACCGGCACCCGCCCAATCCAAAATCCCAAAGCGCTCAGATTCCCCGAAGCTCCACTGCCCGGCCGCTCCACGCCTTGATCTCCCCAATGCGCATCGCTTCCGGGATCGCCGCGGCGACTTCTTCCGCGTCGTTCGCCGAGACCATGAGCACCAGCCCGATGCCCATGTTGAACACTTCGTACATCTCTTCGCTGCTGATCTCGCCGCGCTTCTGGATGAGCTGGAAAATCGGCAGCACCGGCCATGCGCTTGTGTCGAAGCTGGCGGTCACTCCCTCCGGCAGGATCCGCGGAACGTTCTCCGTGTACCCGCCGCCAGTGATATGGGCCATGCCGTGGACCTTGTCGAGGACTGGGGAAACCTGCTTGTAGTACGGCCGGTGTGTCTCCAGCAGGCACTCCTCGATCGAACGCCCGCCAAGCACCCCCGGCCGCTCGGCGATGCGCCGCCGCGTCTCCTCCATCGGCTCGCCGTTGCAGATATCCAACGCCTTGCGCGCCAGCGAGAAACCGTTCGTGTGCAGCCCCGAACTCGGGATGCCGAGCAGCACGTCGCCAACAGCAACCTTCGATCCGTCGATGATCCGGTCCTTCTCCACGACGCCGACGATGAACCCGGCGAGGTCGAACTCTCCCGCCGGATACACGTCCGGCATGTCGGCCGTCTCACCGCCGAGCAGCGCGCAGTTGGCCGCAGCGCACGCACGCGCCACGCCCTCCACCAGCGAGTGCTTCTGCTCGTTCGTCAGCCCATTCCCCGCGATGTAATCCAGGAAGAACAGCGGCTCGGCCCCGCAGGCCATGATGTCGTTGATGCTGTGTCCCAGGATGTCCGGCCCGCACAGGTCCAGCCGGTTCGCCGCCAGGTGAAGCTTCACCTTGGTACCAATACCGTCCGCGCTCGCCGAAAGCACCGGCTCCCGGTACTTCTCGCCAAGCCGGAACAACCCGCTGAACGGCCCTGCGTCGCTCAGCACCTCTGGCCGGCGCGCCTGCGCCAATATCCCCGGCAGCGTCTTCGCGAACTTGCTCCGCGCCGCGATGTCCACGCCGGCGGCGGCGTACTGCCTCTCTTCGGTCACCGCCCAAGCTTAGCCGCAAAGCAACCAAGGGACGAAGGCGCCAATCGACAATCTCCAACCGCCATTCCACAATCGTTGTATGTCTGCCATGCCCGAGACGCTCGAACGCGTCATCCAGGATTTCGAATTCGCCGACCGCACCGAAAGAATCGACATGCTCATCGAGTATGCCGACCGCTTCCAGGAAGTGCCCGCGGAGGTCGCCGAGCGTCCCTTCGGCGAAGAACACCACGTCCAGAAGTGCGAGTCCGACGCCTACGTCTGGGCCGAAGACCTCCCCGACGGCACCCTCAAGTACTACTTCGCGGTTGAAAATCCCCAGGGCATCAGCGCCAAGGCATGGTCAGTAATCATGGATGACACCATGTCCGGCGCTCCGCTGGATGTCGTCGCCAGCACCCCTTGCGATGTCGTCTTCACCGTCTTCGGCAAAGAAGTCTCCATGGGCAAAGGCATGGGCCTCATGGGCATCACCGACATGGTTACTGCCTACGCGAAGCAGAAGCTCAAGGCCCAGGGCAAGCCCCTCCCCGAGGCTGCCTGCTAGCACCGTTGTCCCACCCGAAATAGGACACGATTTAGGACGAGGCTCCCGCGAATCCGGCATGATGCGTCCGCACACTACGGCTCAGCCGAGTTGAGACACGTCAGCCGGCCGAAGGAGAGCCAGCTCATGCAAGCCCAGGCAGCTACACGCCCCAGCGCATCATCCACCGGGTCCCAGGCCGGCAACATCATCGCCCTCATTGCGGCCATGCACGTCTTGCTTCACGGCCTCTGGTACGTCGTCCCCTCGTTCATCGATACCGATGACGTCGGCCCCGAGCAGTACGTCGTCATCACCGCCACCCTCACGCTCGGCCTCATCGCCCTCGCCGGTCTCTGGAAACGGCAACGCTGGGGCTGGTGGATGATGGTCATCGGCACCGCCATCAACATCTTCCTCACCCTCCCTGAAGTCTTCATCCTCGAAGGCCTTATGCGCGTGACCTCCATCGTCGCGATGGCCATCTTCCTCATCACCCTGGTCCTCCTTTTCCGCCCGGAGATGCGCGCCATCCGGCGCTAACCATGGCCGGAACTCGGGCAGCAGCCGCTCCGCGGGATCCCGCGGTCCACCAGCCCAGCCGTCTCTGGCTGGGCTGGTTCTCGCTTGTGTCCGTGGTTGTCGCTCTCTGGCTCCCGCTTCTCCTCGCCCAGTACCACGACCTCGCCCACCCGCCCGCTGGCGCGGACCAGGCCCTCCACGATGCCGGGGTCTCTGCCACCGGCCACGCCGTCTACCACAGCATCCTCGATCTCGGATTTGGCGCCGCCGCCGTGACTGTCGCCGGCCTGGTCCTACGCCGGAGCCCGCGCCATCCCTTCGCACTTCCGGTTTCGATGCTGTTGGTGGTCTGGGGTCCGCTTAACGGCCTCGCTAGCGAGGCCACAGTAGCCGGCCGCTCGTGGGCCCTCGGGCTCGCTCTCGCCGCCTGGACTGGGTTCGCCTTCCTGGTCTGGTCCGCCGTCCGCCGCTATCGCCCCGAACCCGAACTGCGCGTCCGCCAGCAACTACGCTGGCTCTTCTATGGCGCGGCGGTCGGCTCCCTCCTCATGGCCGTGCTCTTCGCGGCCATCGGCAGTCCCCTCTGGCTCGATGCCGACCAGATCGATCGCCGGATGACCGCTCACGTGCTCCAGGTCATGGCGGGCGGCGCCTTCCTCGCCTCGGTCTGGGTGGGGTGGGTCAGCCGCGCCCCGCGTGACCCGGACACCCTCATCCGCCGCACGATGGTCTACGGCGCACTCACCGGGGTGGTCGCCGGCGGCACGGTCGTCCTCGTCATGATCCCTGCCGCGCTCTACTACGAACTTGGGCCTGTCTACCTCCTCTTCGTCGTTTGCGCCTGGGCGATCCTCGGCCTGCGCCTCCAGCAGGCCGTCCAGCGGACCGTCAACCGCATGCTCTATGGCCAGCGCGATGAACCGGAGGCGGTCCTCCAGGACCTCGGCTCCCGCCTCGAACTCGGCTCGCCCGAAACCGTCCTCAACGCCATCGTCGAAACCGTCTCCACTGCCCTCAAGCTCCCGGGCGTCGCCATTCGCTCAGTCGATGGCTCCACCCTCGCGGCCATCGGCCAACTCGATTCCTCCCCGGTCAGCGTCGCCATCCTCCACCAGGGCGAACGCCAGGGCGAACTGCTCGCCGCCCAGCGGGCTCGCGATGAAGCCCTCGACGATCGTGACCACGAGGTGCTTCGCCTCGTCGCCCGCCAGGCCGGCCCCACCGTCCGCGCCGTCCAGCTCACCCAGGAGCTCCGCCGCTCCCGCCAGAAGATCCTCACCAGCCGCGAGGAGGAACGCGTCCGCATCCGCCGGGACCTCCATGACGGCCTCGGCCCGGCCCTCGCCGCCATAGCGATGCAGGTCGATACCGCCCGCGCCATCGTTGACGATGACCCCATCGCCGCCCGCGACCTCCTTGAATCCGTAACCGCGCAGGCCGAAGACGTCGTTAGCGAAGTCCGCCGCCTCGTCTATGACCTGCGGCCGCCCGCGCTAGACCAGCTCGGTCTCGTTGGCGCACTCGATCGGCTGGCCCGCCAGGCGGCATCCCCCACCCTCGCTCCGGAAGTCGTCGCCTCTACCGGTCTCCCTCGTTTGGATGCCGCCACGGAGGTTGCCATCTACCGCATCGTCGCCGAAGCGCTCTCCAACGCCTCGCGCCACTCCGGCGCCACCACCTGTACCGTTCGTCTCGCCGCCGAGGGCCAGGAGGTGCTCGTTTCCATCGAGGACAATGGCGTGGGCATCCCCCCGGAGACAGTTCGCGGGATCGGCTTGAAATCCATGGAAGACCGCGGATCTGAAGTCGGCGGAGAGCTCCGCATTGAAGCCCGGCCCGGCGGCGGCACGCTGGTCTCGGGCAGGTTCCCCGTGCGTGCCCCGGAGGGACAGGAATGACCGAACCGTCGATTACCGTCCTCATCGCTGAAGATTCAGCGCCCTTCCGCACCGGTCTCCGCGCCCTCCTCAGCTCCGCGCCGGATATTCGGCTCGTGGGCGAAGCGGTAGATGGCCTCAACGCCGTCGAAATGGCCGTCACGCTCCAGCCTGACGTCATCCTCATGGATGTCCAGATGCCGGGCCTCAACGGCATCCAGGCCACGCGCCGCATCATCCAGGGCTCGCCCCACATCGGAATCGTGATGCTCACCATGTTCGATGACGACGACTCGGTATTCGCCGCAATGCAGGCCGGCGCCCGCGGGTATCTCCTCAAAGGCGCCCTCAGGAACGAGGTCCTCACGGCCGTACGCGCTGCCGCCGCCGGCGAGGCCATCTTCGGCCCCGCCCTCGCCCGCCGCATGATGCAGTACTTCTCCCAGATGAAAGCCCCCGACGCAGCCTTCCCCGAACTCACGGAACGCGAACGCGAAGTCCTTGCCCTCATCGCCCAGGGCCGCACCAACGCCGAGATCGCCGATGCTCTCGTCCTCAGCCCCAAGACTGTCCGCAATCACATCACCAACATCTTCGACAAACTCCAGGTCGCCGACCGCGCACAGGCCATCATTCGCGCCCGCGACGCCGGCCTCCGCTGAACCAACTCCCCGGCGAAAGCATGAGGCCGCCGCGGTCCGTTCTCCCGATGCGCCCCGCCCGCTTGTTTGCGAAGCTGGCGGCGTGAACAGGCGCATCTTCCTGGTCTCTCTCGGCTCATTCCTGGCCGTCGGCTGCGCCAATTCGAAAGCCCCCGCGACGCCGTCGCCCTCGGCCAGCCCTCAGCAGGCCAGCCCCTCACCGTCCCTCCCGCCGGCGACATCAACGCGGCAGCCTCCCTCGCCAACGGTTCCTCCCACGCCGGCCGCCACAACAAACCCTGCCGCACGTCTCGAGCCACGGGGATTCCCGCTGGACCCGGCCACGCGCACAGGCCTGGTTACCGGTCAGGTGGGCTCCCGCCAGCTGCGCTGGGGCGAAGGGCCCTCCGCGCTCGACTACTCGCGCGACGACCAACCCTCCGCCGACCCTGTGCGCGCAAACCGCTGCGGCTGGAACGCGCGAACCCACTACGAGTACGAAGGCCAACCGGCCGTCGACTGGTACGTCCCGGTCGGTACGCCAGTGCTGGCGACGATGGACGGCACCGCGACATTGCTGATCAACACCGTCTCGAACCCGTTCGATGTCTATGCCGTCAGCCGCGAGCCCTACATCGGCAACCCGGACCGGGCTCGCGCGCCCGTCTCGCCGTTCCCCGGCCCGGGCGGCGGACAGGGTGTTTTCGTTCGCATCGAAAACAGCCAGTTCCGTACCGATTCCGCTCACCTCGCCATCGCTCCCACGCTTGGTGTCGTGCCTTCTGGCAGCTACTACGCCAGCTACTCCGCCACGTTCGACTACGCGCGAACGTTCTCCGAACTCCGCGATTTCCGGACCGCGACGCTGATAGCCACCTGGGAAGTCCGCGCCGGCGACGTCATCGGCTTCACCGGCGATTCCGGTTACAGCGAAGCGCCCCACCTCCACTATGCAATCCGCCCCGCCGGCGAAATGAACGCACTCTGCCCCACCACGGAAACCGACTTCGCGAACGGCGGCTGGCTGTTCGGTTAAAGGCCGACGTTCCGGGAGCCGATCCCGGTTGCGAGAAGAAGACCGGCGATGCGACCGGTCTTCTCGTGGAGTGAGCCGTCGGCTTGCGCGAAGCCGCCCGGAGGACGGCGCGTCAGCGGACGTTGAGCTGCGCTAGCGGAGCCCAGCCTTCGACCGGGACCCGGATCCAGCTCTCGTCCTCGCACCCGCCGCCCTCCTCTGCTGTTGCGATGCCGCTTTCTTCGTGGTGCTGTCCCATGGCGCGGAAGCGGATCCGGAAGAACTTGCCCTCGTCCGTCTGGCGCACGTCTGTGCGAACGAGCACCTGCTGGCCCTTGTACCAGCCGATGCCGACCGCATGGGCGTTAATGGCGCCTTCAGCGTTCGGATCGTCCCCCTCCTCACCTTCACACTGGTC
>CAZKZR010000032.1:0-13287 GCA_964557245.1 uncultured Anaerolineaceae bacterium
AGTCCGAGCGGAAGTGGGATGAACTCCTGGCTACGCCAGAGAGCCAGAAGATGCTGGAAGAGTGGGGCGAGGCCGCGTGGCGAGATCATCTGGCCGGGCGCACGCAGCCGCTGGATCCAGACACCTTGTGAATTCGTGGACCGAGCGAGAGTTCCGTCGTCGTCTCAGTGAACTCCCGGCGTACGCACGGATTCAGGCTTCCGCCGCCTACCAGCTCTTCCGAGCCGACCCGTTTCATGGCAGCCTTCAGTTCAAATCGGTAACTTCCAGCGGACGGATCTGGTCCGCGCGCGTAGGGCGCGGCTACCGCGTAGTTGGACGACGCGAGGGCGATACAATCGTCTGGTTCTGGATCGGCACCCATGCCGAGTACGACCAACTGCTCCGCCGGCGATGACCGATAAGACGAGGCCCGCTTTCTAGAGCGGGCCTTTGTCGCCGAAACCTGTCGGAGGACCGGAAGCTAGTCCGCCACCAGCACCAACGTCCCTGTGGTCGAAAGGCTGCCACCCGTGCCGTTGACAATGCACGAACGCGCCTTCGTCTGCTTGCCGGGAAGGCCGCTGAAGCCGCCGTCTTCCGCCGTGCCGGAGAGTTGGCGGTAAGCCTCGACCAACAGTTGCATGCCATACATGCCGCTGTGGTTGAACGAGAGTCCGCCGCCGTTGGTATTGATCGGGAATTTCCCGCCGGGAGCGGCATGGCCATCTTTCCAGAGCCGGAAACCTTCGCCGCGCGGGGCAAGCCCCACCATTTCCGCGGTAATGCCCGCCGTCACCGTGAATGAGTCGTAGAGCATGGCCATTTCCATGTCTTCCGGGCCCATTCCGGCCATCTTGTAAGCAGCCGCGCTCGAAGCCGCGGCCGAAGTAGCCGTGAAGTCGCCCATCTCCAGCATGTTGGAGTGGCTCATATTTTCGCCGGCCCCTGCGATCCACACCGGCTTGGTCTTCACGCTTCGTGCTATCTCCGGGCTCACAACGAGCACCGCCCCGCCGTGGTCGGTGACCAGGCAGCAGTGAAGCAGTGTCAACGGCCACGAAACCAGCCGCGCGTTGTTCACGTCGTCGATCGTGATCGGGCCACCGGCCGGATTGGTCTCCTTCGAGAACATCACTGCACGCGGGTTCAGCGTCGCCCACTGGCGCGTAACCACCGCGATATGACCGAAGTCCTCGGGCGTGGTGCCATACCGGTGGTTGTGACGCGTCATCGCGTGGGAGTAGTTAGAAGGCGCGCCAGAAACGCCGTATGGGTTGCTGAACTGGCTGCCGGGATCCCAGCCGTCCATGCCGCGCGCGCGCCCGGTGCCGTTGCCCTTCGTGGCACGAGAGGACCAGCCGTTTTCGCCGTGCGTGACCAGGGCCACCTTGATGATGCCCGCGTGGATTGCCGCAAGCGCGTGGTGCACATGCATTTCGAACGAACAGCCGCCCACCGAAGTCGTGTCGATGTACGACGGATGCAGGCCAAGATGTTCGGCGATAGCCGAAGAGAAGCCGGCGCTGAAAATGCCGTCGATCATGCTGATCGGGATGCCGGTCTGCTTCGAGACATTCTTGATGGCCGAGATGTGCAGTTGCATCGCGGTCTTCGGTTCTTCCGGATAGCCGATCCAGTCGGCTTCTGCGGCGCCCACAATCGCGGCCGCGCGGGAAAGTTCACCAGGCATGCGTCTGTACCCCTTAGACCACGCGCCAGAACGGGATGTGCACATCCTCGCTGGCTGCTTCGAATTCGACCTGCACCTTCGCCCCGATCTTGATGCTCTCGGGCTTCAGTGGGTCAACGCCGCGAAGGACCGTGAACATCCGGTCGCCCTCGGCGAGGTCGATGTACGCGGTAACGAACGGCGTTTCCTCTGCCCAGCCACCGAACGCCCGGTGTTGCACTGCGAAAGTGTGGATAAAGCCGGTCCCTGATCCCTCGATCCACTCGATTTCCGTGGAATGGCAGAACGGGCAGATGAACCGCGGATACCAGTGAACACGGTTGCAGTTCGTGCAACGCGGCAGAACCAGTCGGTCCTGCTTGGCCGCGTCCCAGAACGGCTTCGTCAGCGGGTCGCCCATCTCAGGAATGGGCCTGTTGTACGGCATGGACTTCGCCTGCTTTCGGCGCGTTGAGGCTGAACGGGTACCACCGCCACGTTGCCGGCGCGCATGAGATGTGGCCCGAACGCTACGCAAGTAGGGCGAAAGAGGAAAGCACCGCCCCGCTCAGCGCGACCTTTTGATTTCCCAGAACGTGTCCGAAACCTCTGAGACCTCGGCCTCCAGCCGTGCGTCAATTCGCTCGAGCAGTATCTCCGCTTCTTCCAAGGTCAAATTCGGCGACACCTGGAGCTCTCCCGACACCAGCACGGTGTGCGACCCGAGTTGCATCGTCAGGATTCTCACTACCCGTTCCACCTCTGGGAACGTAGCGAGCGTGGCGTTGATGCCGGCGAGCGTTTGGCTGTTCGCGGAGGCGCCGATAAGCAGGTTCCGCGCCTGGAGCCCGAGTATGAACGCCACCGCTGTCAGCACCAGGCCAATCCCAAGCGACGCGACACCGTCCCAGACCTCCGAACCGGTCGCTTCGGACAAGAAGAGTCCGGCTGCCGCCAGCGTGAGACCGGTCAGCGCCGCGCCGTCTTCGTAGAAGACCGTTTTGATTGTCAGGTCCGGCGAATGGCGGATGTAGCGGAGGATGGACCAGCCGCGCCTCCGGGCGCCGGCCATCAGTCCGCGAACGGCCACAACGAACGATACGGATTCAAACAGGAACGCCATTCCCAGCACCGCAAAGGCGATAGCCAACTCGGTGCCGCTGCGCTCGTGGGAGTCCTCCTGGAGCAACGTGCGCACGCCTTCGAACACTGAGAACGCCGCACCCGCAACGAAGATGAAGATCGCCGCGAGAAACGACCAGAAGAACGCTTCCTTCCCGTAACCGAACGGGTGCTTTGCATCCGGCTCGGCAGCAGAAAGGTTGATGCCCACGAGCAGAAAGACCTGGTTCACCGTGTCCGCAATCGAGTGCCCGGCCTCCGCGAGCATCGCGGCGCTGCCGGTGAGGACGCCCGCCACCAGCTTTCCCGCCGCAATTGCGAAGTTGGCGCCCATGGCGGCCAGCACTGCTGACTTGCTCTCTTCGCTCACAGCTAAAGCATGAACGCCCGGCATAGATGACGAAAGCGCGTTTGACGTCGCATCTCAGCTGGTGGCCTCATTGGCCGGTGGCAAGCGCTCTCGCCGGCGAATTCGATGTCGTGGTCGTTGGCGGCGGCGCGGCCGGGCTCATGTGTGCCTTGACGGCCGGGCAACGCGGCCGCCGCGTCCTGCTCATAGAACACAACACAGCCCTGGGCAGGAAGATCCTCATCTCCGGAGGCGGCCGCTGCAACTTCACCAACGTGAACGCCGGCCCGGAGAACTACTTCTCCCAGAACCCGGACTTTTGCCGGTCCGCCCTCGCCGGCTATCCGCCAGAACGCTTCATCGAGCTGGTCGAACGGCACGGGATCGCCTACCACGAAAAGAAGCTCGGCCAGCTCTTTTGCGATGGGAGCGCCCGGCAGATTGTCGACATGCTCGAAGGAGAGTGCCGGCTCGGGAGCGTGGAAATAGCCACGGGCTGCGCGGTACGGACCATCGATCACCACGGGCGCTTCCAACTTGAGACCACCGGCGGCGCCGCCACGGCCGAAGCGCTCGTAATCGCCACCGGGGGACTGTCCATACCTCCGCTCGGTGCTACCGGCTTCGGCTATGACGTGGCGAAGCACTTCGGGCTACGGCAAGTGCATGTCCGGCCTGCGCTCGTCCCGTTAACGTTCGGCGGTTCCGAGAAATCGTTTTTCGCGGAATTGAGCGGCGTGGCCATCGGGGCCGACGTCTCGTTTGGCGGGGTCACCTTTCATGAGAACGTCCTGTTCACGCACCGCGGTCTGAGCGGACCGGCCATCCTCCAGATCTCGACGGTGTGGGACGGCCGCAGCCCAATCACCGTGAACCTCATGCCGCACGCTGACGCCGCCCTGTTCCTCACGCAGGCCCGCACATCCGGCAAGGAGCTCGTTAGCGTCCTGGGCGCATTCTGGCCCAAGCGATTCGCCCAGGCTTGGTGCACCCGCTTCGCACCATCTCGCAGAATGGACCGATACTCCGCGAAGGAACTGGAAGATATTGCTGGCCGAATTCACCGCTGGGAACTTCATCCCGCAGGTACGGCCGGCTTCGCCAAAGCCGAGGTGACGGCCGGCGGCGTGGACACCCGGGACCTCAACTCGAAAACGATGGAAGCTCGCAACGTCTCCGGCTTGTACTTCATTGGCGAGGTCGTTGACGTCACCGGTTGGCTCGGCGGCTACAACTTCCAGTGGGCCTGGGCCAGCGGATACGCCACAGGGATGGCTGTGTAATTCTGGAATGGTGGGCATCCCCATCCCCGGGCCGAGCCGGCGTTGACCGAACTCTGGAGGGTGCCGTGTTTTTCGATAGTTGGTCCGACACAGGTCGGGTGATCCTGTCCGGCTTCTTCGCCTATGTGGCGCTGGTGGCCATGCTGCGGGCCTCGGGCAAAAGGACGCTGTCCAAGATGAACGCCCTCGACCTCGTGGTAACGGTCGCGCTTGGGTCGACGCTCGCGACCGTCCTTCTCTCGAAAGACACGGCTCTCGTCGAGGCCGTCGCCGCGTTCGCGACCTTGATCGGGCTCCAGTTCGTCGTCGCCTGGACATCGGTCCGTTCCCCGTCGTTTGGCGCTGCGGTCAGCAGCGAGCCCCGGCTGCTCTATTACGGTGGCCATTTCCTTCGCGACGCCATGCGCCGGGAGCGCGTAACGGAATCCGAAGTTGCCGCGGCCGTGCGCCAGCACGGTTGCGGGGCTCTTGACCAGGCCTATGCGGTCGTTCTCGAGTCCAGCGGCGAACTCGCCGTGATCAGTGATCTTGGCCTTGGCGGCCTTATACCCCCGGGCGATCCTGACGCCCGAGGTCCCGCGTCGGGGACTGATGCCCGGGACGTTCCCCGAAATTAGACGCGCAAGAAGACGCGAACGTCCTCGCCGTCGACCTCCACCCGATCCACGATGTCTCGCAGCGCCGCCTGCAGTGCCTCGAACGGCAGAGTATCCCAGTCGCGGACGAGCTTCTCCCGCAGCGCCTCGAGGTGCTTCTGCCGCTCGGCTTCGTTGTGCTGCGCCTTCAGCCGGTCTCTCGCCGCAGCCAACTCCGACTCCAATTCGAGATGCTCCCGGGCCAGCTCGCCCCCCAGCGATTTCATTCGTTCCACCGTGATGTGGCCGTGTGCCGCGTCCGCAACAAGCTCCTCTACCTGGCGGCGATTCCTCTTGATGCGCCCTTCCACGCGGTCGACCTGTCCAATCAGGTCCACAAGGTAGCCATCCACGTTTCCCGCCCTCCGGAACCGCGTCACCGGGCGTTCGTCGTCCTTCAGGCTGAGGCGCACGCGTCCCTCGAGTTCCTGCGCCCGCTGGGTGTTGTAGGCACACGCGCTCTGGTTCGTGCGTGACTCACACTGGTAGTAACGGTAGCCCGCCGACTTTTTCTCGCCGGCCTTCGTGGTCCATGACTGCCTGCGGCTGACCCCGATGAGCTTGTTCTGGCACTTTCCGCAGTACACGAGGCCGCTCAGCAAGAACGGCTGCACTGTCCTCGTTCGCGTCGCTCCGTGGTGCGTCTGCAGCCGGTCCTGCACACGCCGGAAGTCTTCGGCAGAGACAAGCGACGGATGCGAGCCGGTCACAGTCGTCCCAAACCGTGAGTAATGCCCCAGGTATGCCCGGTTCCGCAGGATGTCCCGGACGGTCACCATGCTCCAGCGGCCTCCCCGCCGCGTCGCGACGTTTTCGGAATTCAATTGGCCGGCGATCTTGCGGATGCCCATTTCTTCCTGGAGGTACAGCCGGAAGATGTAGCGGACCACAACGGCTTCCTCCGGCACCAGTTCCAGCCGCCTGCGTGGCCCAACCCGGTACCCGTAAGGCGGCCGTCCCAGGACTTCTCCCTTTACCGCCTTGCGCCTCATCGCCGAACGCACCTTCTCTGAGACTGGCGTGCCGTCGCCGCGGTCTGCCCAGGTGTCGACAAGTTCGCGGAACGCCTCATGGCCAGACGCGGCTATCAGGACGCCACAACCGGTCTGCTCGATCTCGAGCAATCGCAACGCCGCCTGCCCCAGGTCCGAGCCAAGCGCGCCGAGACTGTCCACCGCCACGACCGTAAACCCGCGATCCGCCCGGCCCAGGAAATGCAGCATTTGGTTGAAACCGGCGGTTTCGGCGCCCTCGTCCGTGGTGTCCAGGAACGTCCCGGCGATTTCGTAACCCTGGCGTGAGCAAAAGTCGCTGAAGGCGTGATTTTGTTCGGCGATGCTCCGCTTCACGCCGTTCCGGCGGGCGCCCTCAGCGAAGTAGCCAACAGCTCGCATCCCCGCTTACCCCACGTACAGGATTCGCTCGCAATTCGGGCATTGGGCCAGTTGGTCCGCGCCGAACGCGCGCTTCCGGATTGCCTCAGGAATCGAAACACGGCATCCGCCGCAATTCCCGCCCGTCACCCTCGCCACGGCCACCCCTCCCCGCCGCCGGCGCACCTCTTCGTACACTTGCAGGTTGCGGGGGCTGACCTTCATCTTCTGCGCCTCCCGCCGGGCGTCCGCGCGAGCGATCAGGTCGTTCAACCGATGCGATTCGTGCTTCAGGTCTCCCTGGTCTTTTTCCCAGCGGGCCTCTTCCTGGGTCAGCACGCGCGCCGCCGCCGCATGCTCGCGCTCTACTCGGTCAAGATTGGTCATGACCTCGAGCAGGCTGTCCTCCAGCCCCCCGCGTTGGTGTTTCAGATTCTCCAGTTCGTGCTGGATGTTCTGAAGCTCTTTCGGGTTGCGGACCGACCCGTCGTACAGTCGTTTCTCTTCGGGTTCGATGCGGGCGGTCAGGCCTTCAACTTCGCCTTCGATGCGCCGCTGCGCCCGCCTCACGTCGGCGAGTTCGCTGTCCAGCGCCGCGGAGTTCCGCCGCGCTTCGTTCAGCTCTTCCGAGCCCCGTAGCCGCCGTTCAACGTCGTCGAGCGCAGCCCGCAGCGCCGCCGCCTCATCGTCGATTTCTTGGAGCGTGCGAATGTCCGTTACCTGCGTCAACGTGTCCGCCGAAGCCCAAATTCCGGTCTGCCACAGGGGCTAACCGTAGCACTAAGCCTAGGCCCGAGCCGTGGAGCCGTAAACGCTTTCGCCGCCCTCTACCGCTGATTTGCCGCAATCGTTACAGAGCGTCCGCCGTTATGTGTCCGCCCGGCGCGGCCCCGGCTTCACGGCTGTGTTCCTGCGCCCGCCGCACCATGCCAAGCGAAAGGTTGAACTGGTGCTCCGCCAGCCGCCGGTGGCCCTCGCGATCGAGGTGCAGGTCATCTCCCTGCAGCGAAGCCGGCCGCGGATCGGCGATCCCCTTGAGCTTCGTTTCGTCCCAGTATTCCACGTGGTGCGCCTTGCAGAATGCCGCCATCTCCCGGTCCACTTTTCGCCTCCGGGCCACGAGCTCCTGCAGGTGCGACTCATCGCGCGCCCACTTCTCCCCGCCCGAAGGGCCGAAAACCACCACGTAGGTCGACTCCCTGCGCAAACACGCGCTTATCACCCGCTGGGAGGACGAAATCACCTGCTCCGGTGTGAACCACGACTGCCCGCCAATCGCGCGTTGCGTGGTCTTCCGGGACCACTGGAACAGCCGGTTGTGCGCCAGCCATGGGCGCGCGGCCGCTTCGCGAGAGGCCCGTCCGAGCATCCGGCCGGGCCAACCGAGCTTGCGTTCGAGCCGTACCGGCGTGGATTCGTACATGAACCAGAACCCGATGACGCTGAACACGACAAGGTCCGGCTGAAACTCCCGCACCCAGCCGTCAACCAGTTGCGGCAATCTCTGCGTCGGCCAGACCGACCGGGCCTGCACCTCCACTTCCTCGTCCAGCGCCTTGGCGAGCGCGACGCGCATCCGCTCCGGAAACATATCTTGCTTGGGGATGTCCGCATCGCCGCCGACGACGTTGCTGTTGAGGAGACCGAGGATTTTCATGGCGGCGCGAGTGTACCGAGCCGCCGCGAGCACGGTCGAGAGGTTCACCGTACGTAACACCGGCGGAAACGAGAACGTTGCATTGTTGTACTCTGGAAAGACCTCCAACCCGCGAGGTACTCCCCCATGATCTTCAACGTCTCCCAGCTCCTGCGGCAGGAAATCGGCGCCAGCCGGCGGTACGAACTCGAGCCCGAAGGCAACGTCTCCGCCGGGCATGTCGAACTCATCCGGACACCCGGCGGCGTGCTCGTCCGCTGCAAGGCCATCGTCGGCCTCGAAGCAGACTGCAGCCGCTGCCTCGCGCCCTTCGGCTATGAAGAAGCAGTCGAATTCGAAGAGATCTTCGCCCAGCAGGTCGACCCCGTTTCAGGCCGAAGGCTCGAGACTGAACCCGACTCCTTCCTCATTGACACCAATCACACGATCGACATTACGGAGGCGGTGCGGCAATATAGCGAGATGGCTGCAGCAATGCAGCCGCTTTGCCGTCCAGACTGTCCCGGCATTTGCCCGGTTTGCGGCGCGGACATGAGCATTGCACCTTGCCAGTGCGACCGGACGCCCGTCGATCCTCGATGGCAAGCGCTGGTAGCCCTGAAGCGTAAGACGAATGGGTAGACACCTGAAGGAGTCCCGTTATGCCCCCGCTGCCGAAGCGGAAGTACGCCTCTTCTCGACAGGGGAAGCGGCGCTCCCACCTCAAGATCCAAATGCCTCACGTCATCGATTGTCCGCGGTGCAAGAGCCCGCGCTTGGCGCACCACGCGTGCCCGATCTGCGGGACCTACCGGGGCCGGGAAGTCATCGAACTTCCGAACCCCGACCTGGACAGCTGACGAACCCGGGACAGGCGGTGGCACCGTTCATCGCCCTCGAAGAACCCACCCAGGCTGACCGCGCGTTCGTGTTCCCCGGACAGGGAGCGCAATCCGTCGGCATGGGCAAGGACCTCTACGATGAGTTCCCTGTCGCCCGCGAACTCTACGAGCGCGCGGACGAAATTCTCGGTTTCAAGCTCTCCACCCTATGCTTCGAAGGCCCGGAAGAGGAGTTGCAGCAGACCCGCAACTCCCAGCCCGCCATCGCCGTCACGAGCCTGGCGCTACTGAAAGTTGCCACGGATCTGAATCCCGCACTGCTGCGCCGGCCGGCGTACGTCGCGGGCCATTCGCTTGGCGAGTACACCGCCCTTGTCGCCGCCGGGGCACTTCCCTTCGATGAAGCCATCCGCCTTCTCCGCACGCGCGGTGAACTGATGCAATCGGCCGGGGATAAGAATCCCGGCACCATGGCAGCGGTCCTCGGGCTCGATATCCCGGATTGCGAAGAGGTCTGCCGTGAAGCGGGCGCCGAGATCTGCAATCTCAACGCCCCGGGCCAGATCGTCATCGGCGGCCGGCGCGAGGCCGTCGTCCGCGCGCTCGATTACGCAAAGGCGCGCGGTGCCGTCAAAGTCATCCCCCTGAGCGTGAGCGGTGCCTTCCACAGCTCCCTCATGCGGCCGGCGGCTGACGGAATGGTCCAGCCAATCGCGACCGCCGCAATCACCGACCCGCTGGTCCCCGTGATCGCCAACTGCACGGCCACTCCGGTCCTCCACGAAATTGAAGTGCGGAACGAACTGGTTGACCAGGTTTGCCGCCCGGTCCAATGGAGCCGAACGGTTGAATACCTCGGCAACCAGGGCGTCGAAACGTTCATCGAATTCGGCCCTGGCCGAGTGCTTACCGCCATCATCAAGCGCATGCTCCGCAAATCGAACTGCATCAACGTCAATGACGCATCCAGCGTTCGGGTCAGCCTCTAAGTCTGGATGGCCCCGACACTCAACTCGCGAGACGAGACTTCCCGTGAATTCGTTCGTCCCCGGCCGCGCACTCGCTCGGCGGTTCTTCGCTGAAGCCTTGGAGCCGCTCCTGGACGCTGGAACTTCCGGGCTTTCCTGGGGCGCCGCGTTCATTGGGCGCGGTTCGGATGTTCTCGGTTTCGATTCCCCGCGCTCCATGGACCACGACTGGGGACCGCGTCTCACCGTCTTCCTGCGAGAACATGACCTCGATACTCGACGTTTCGAACTGACTCAGCTACTCCGTCAACTCCCATTGGAGGTTGGCGGCTTCTCCACTCGCTATGCCGAATTCGCGGACGACCCCGGCGCAGTGCATATGGCAGCAGGTGAGGGCGCCAGCGGCGGACGCTCCCACCGCGTGGAGGTCACCTCGGTAGCGGACTTGCTCGCCAAGAGCGTAGGCGTCCGAGCTGTCGAGGCCGTGAACCTGCCGGTCTGGCTCTCTACTCCTGAACAGACGTTCCTCGAGCTCACATCAGGACTGGTGCTCCGCGATGGCACCGGCGAACTGGCGTCGATGCGCACCGCGCTCTCGTGGTATCCGGAGGACATCTGGCGCTACCGCCTGGCCGCGGGCTGGATGCGAATCGCTCAACTCGCGCCGTTCATTGGCCGCACGGGTGAAGCCGGCGATGATCTCGGCTCGCAAGTAATCGCGCTGGCACTCGTGCGAGACCTCGTCCGGCTCACGCTGCTCCAGGAGCGCCGCTACGCGCCCTACCCCAAGTGGCGGGGCACAGCGTTCAAACAGTCTCCCATTGCCTCTCAACTGCAGCCCCACGTCGATCTCGCCCGTTACGCCACCAACTGGAAAGAACGCGAGCGAGGAGTAGTCGGGGCAGCCTCGCTCCTGGCCGCCCGCCAGAATGCCCTTGGGCTCTCAGCGCCCGTGAATCCTGAACCGAAGCCGTTCTTTTCGAGACCGTACATGGTGGTTCGTGCCGAAGACATCGCGGAAGCCCTGGCGGCTGCCATCAGCGACCCCGCCGTCCGGTCGCTCACACCGGCCCTGGGTGCAATCGATGATTACGTCGATTCCACCGATGCCCTCGCGAACTTGGAGTTCCGCGACACTGTACGAAGTTGGCTCCGGGCGAAGTCCGGGCAGTGAGATACCGGCGCGGGATCTCAAACCATCCAGACGCAGCTCACTTCCCCTTGAACACTGCCGGGCGTCGCTCCACGAACGACCGGATGCCTTCCTGCATATCCTCCGTTCCCATCACGGCTGCACGAATATCGGGCAGGGCGGCAATTGCCGCGGCCTCCGCCGCCTCGTAGAACTTCCGGGCCGTTACCTTCGTAATCTGAATCCCCAACGGCGCGTTGTTCGCGATGATCTCGGCCAGCTCGAGAGCCCGAGCCACTTGCTCCCCGGCGGGCACCACTTCCTGCACCAGTCCGATTCTGTGGGCTTCCGCGGCACCAAACTCGTCGACCAGCAGCAGGTGATACATCGCATCGCCCCAACCCATTCGCGTCAGGAAGCGAAAGTTACCGCCCGCGAGCGGCGCAAGGCCTCGCTTCGCTTCCATCTGGCAGAACCGCGCATCCTCCGCGGCGATCACGATGTCGCAGGCGAGCACCATTTCGATCCCGATGGTGTACGTGATGCCCTGCACCGCCGCAACGATTGGCTTCCTGCACATGCGGGCCAACTGGAACGCATCGACGTTCCCTTCGGGAATTTGCACCGGTGTCGCGCCCGGGCCGAAGAACTTCGGCATGTCGAGGCCCGCCGTGAAATGGGCGCCTTCCGCACAGAGAACGCCAACACGCAGGTCTGGATCCCGGTCGAGCAAAGTCAACGCCTCTGAAAGCTGAAGCGACATCTCCGGAACAAACGAGTTTCGGCGCGTGACGTTGTCGATCACGATCTTCAACGTGTGGCCGATTCTCTCGTGGTAAACCCGTCCTGCTGGGGCTTCATCAGGCACAGATACATCTCCGAGTTGGGTGATATTGGGGCCACGGCACCCCCGCCCGAACTGGGTTGCATGATGCTACCCTCCACTTTCCGCGTCAACGCCGGACCACCCTGACGATGGGGCGTAAAGCCCGCGGACGTTAGGCTGCAGCCACCCAATCTTGCGCGGCGGAGGGACCTCAATGGCTGAACTCGATGGACGTGTTGCCCTCGTCACAGGTGGCTCGCGCGGCATCGGCCGGGCAATCTGCGTCGAACTCGCGGCCCGCGGCGCCAGAGTGGCCGTGAATTACAACACCAACCCGGCCCTCGCCGAAGCCGTAGTCGCTGAGATTGCCGCAGCCGGCGGTGAGGCCTTCGCCGCCGCCGGCGACGTGTCCGATTCCGAAGCCGCGGCGAACCTGGTCAAGGCCACAATCGACCGGTTCGGCAGCCTCGATATCCTCGTCAACAACGCAGGAATTACGCGGGACGGTCTCTTGATGCGCATGTCGGAAGACGACTGGGACGCGGTGCACAACACGAACCTCCGCGGCACATTCCTCGTAACCAAGGCCGCAATGCGGCCGATGCTCCGCGCTCGTGGTGGCCGAATCATCAACATCACCAGCGTCGTCGGCGTGATGGGCAACGCCGGCCAGGCCAACTACGCCGCCGCCAAGGCGGGAGTCATCGGCTTCACGCGCTCCGTCGCACGCGAAGTTGCTTCCCGCGGCATCACGTGCAACGCGGTCGCCCCCGGATTCATCAACACCGACATCATCGTCGGCATGAGCGAAGCGGCGACCACCGCCGTAATGGGCCAGATACCGCTGGGCAGAATCGCTGAACCGGGTGAGGTCGCCCCGCTCGTGGCCTTCCTCGCCAGCGACGGCGCGGGCTACATCACGGGGCAGTGCATTCATGTAGATGGCGGTATGGTGATGGCGTGAGCCAGAACCCCATGCGCCAGGTACGGCAAATCGCGCTCAAGTCACTCTACGAATCGGAAACGTCGGAGCACAGCGCCCTGGAAGCTTTCGAGCGCCAGCTGAGCGAGGCCGTGAAGCACGATCCGGGAGTCGCGCGGCCCCGTCCCGGCGCCTACGGACGCGCCCTCCTCGCGGGCGTCATTGAACGTCACAATGAGCTTGATGAATACATTCAGGAGGCCGCCACGCAGTTCCCGGTGGATACCCTCGCCATCGTTGACCGGAACATCCTGCGCCTTGCAATATGGGAACTGCTTACAGATAATTCGGCGCCGGTCGCGGCTGTCGTAAACGAAGCTGTGGAACTTGCCCATCGCTATGGCGGTGAGAGTTCTCCGGCCTTCGTCAACGGAGTGCTCCGGACCGTAAGCGAACGTATCACGGCTGCGCGTGCGGCCGATCACGAGCCGCCGGAAGCGGCGCCCCCAGCCCAGCCAGAAACCCAATTACAGCAATAACCAGGAGCA
>CAZKZR010000033.1:0-13104 GCA_964557245.1 uncultured Anaerolineaceae bacterium
CCCGCCGCCGATGACCACGAGGACGGTGTGCCGGATGCCGGTGGCGGTGAGTTCGGCCGCTTCGCGGGGGTCTCCTCGGCCCACCCTGGCGAAGGAAGCGAGCGTGATGGCCGAGGAGAACAACCAGAGCGCCTCCGCTCCTGCGATCGCTGACGCGTAAATGCCGGCGCCCTCCTTTCCATCGAGCTGGAAGACGAGGAACTGGTCCATGCGGTAATTCAGGAGCCCGATAATGCCGCCGAGCCCGGTGACAGCCGAGAAGCGCACCATCGCGGCGATGAGCCGGGTGTCGGGCCGATGCCGGAGGAGCCAGGCCACCCAGGTTCGCGTCCAGAACGCGAAGGGCAGAAGCGAGAGCCATTGGGCGGCGCACCAGGCCTGCAGACCAGCCCTCGCGGTGCGGTGATCGAGCAGACCGAGCCAGATACCGAGCAGCGCCATTGCCAGGACGACGGCGACATCGCCGCCGATGTTGTATTTCACCAGGCTGTTCTGCCCGAGGATGACACCCAGGGAAGTGCCACGAATGATCCCAGGCGCCATCGAGAGAATGGCCAGAGCGACGACCACGCCGCCCTCCGAGCCGCGAGTGACGAGCGCCACGGAAAACCCAATGAGAACGATGAGCGAGGCGATCGGCAGAACAACCGCGAAGGCGTTGCCTCCGACTTCCGCGGGAGGGCGTTTCTGGTTCGAAACGAAGTAACCCGTGGCGGAGGCGAGGCTGGAAATGCCGCCAACGGCGGAGGTGAGGATGATGGCAGTGGAATAGACGCCTCGCTCCTCGACGCTCAGCGTGCGCGCGGTGAGCACGCCGATCAGGCCCCAGAGGACAACATCACTCATCCGGAACAAGAGGGCGATCAGGCTGCCGGTCGCTATCCCCACGGCGACATACTAGCGGCCCACCGCCGAGGAACCAGAAACGCTCAGCCCCGTACTTCGCGCGCCACGCGGTACGCGGTGAGCAAGCGAGGGAGGACGGCCTTGGCGCTGAAATCCAGAGAGCGCTCAAGGCCGAGCGCGGACAACCGCTCACGTTCAGCGATTGCCCTCGCCAGGCCCTGGGCGAGGGCACCGGGGAAATCCGGCGAACCGAGGGGCACGGCGATTGCGGCGCCAGCGGCGACTTCCGGCAACGCTCCGCCGTCGGAGATGACAACGGGAAGTCCCGACGCCATTGCTTCGACCACTGGTATCCCGAACCCCTCGGCCAGGCTCGGTTGGGCCAGCACCGAGGCGGAACGGTAGACCTCAGCGAGGGCTTCGTCGGATGGCGCCGTGGCGTACCGCATCCGGCGGGCGACTCCGAGGGTTTCGGCGAGGTGGGCCGTCCGGCGAGACAGGCGGGGGCCAACGCGGAGAAGCTCGACGTGGGCGAGAGATGGCCGTGCCATCGCCGCTACCAGCGCATCGAGGTTCTTGTATGCGCGGTCGTTCCCGACGCTGAGGACGACCGGCGTAGCCGTTCCCTCCGAGGCGGGGGGGCCGGCAAATGCATCGCGCACGACATTCGGGACAATGAGGACCGGGGCTCGGGCGGGAAACTGCTCGGCCACCTCGGTCGCGGTGTGGTCCGAGACTGCGATGACCACATCCGCTTCGCCCAGTCGTCTGTACGAATAGCGCAGGAAGGCTCGCTTGAGGAATCTCTCGGCTCTCGAGGCGTAGTACCCCGGGACGGTGAAGGGCATCACGTCATGGCAGGTGACCACCGTTGGCGCGTGCTGGCTAAAGCGGCGCGCATGCTGGGCGAGCCCGTGATCGACCAGGTGGACGACGTCGAAATGCCCCTCCATCGCCGCTCGAACATTGCGTTGCCGCCACCACCGGCGCCTCAAACCAGTAAGGAGCGACGGCGGGTTAAACCAGGGGGCCGCGGCCGATTCGACGTGCACGCCCGCGCCTTCCAGCATTTCGCGGAGCGCGGCCGAATAGGCGGCGATGCTTCGCCAGCGCGCGCCTTCGAACGGCTCAACGAGAAGGACGCGCCGGACATCTTGCACGCGAACATGCTACGTCAGATGGAGAAGAACGAATCGGCGGAGGGTGCTACGATCGGTGAGCCGGCAGAGATCGCCGGCGGCCTCCAGGGGCGGGCGTGGCGTAATGGTAGCGCGCGACCCTTCCAAGGTTGAGGCGCGGGTTCGATTCCCGCCGCCCGCTCCACATGTGCATATTCTTTCTGCTACCACGAAATCAGGAATGGGGAGGCCCGCTGTGACCAGCGCGTCCGTCGAAGCTTCGTCGTTCGTTTCCTATCCCGGCGCGCAGCGTCCGGAGCGGCACCAGTGGGTGGATTCATACGGAGTCCACATTGCGGTTTGCGAGTGGGGCGCGGCTGACGCACCGCCCTTGTTCCTTGTCCACGGCGGGTCAGATTTCGCGGGCACGTTCGATGTGTTCGCGCCGCTGCTTGCCGCTGCCGGCTGGCGGGTGATTGCCTGGGATCACCGCGGGCACGGGGATTCGGACCACGCGCCGCTCTACAGCTGGGATGCGGACGTCCGTGACGCGCTTTCAGTGCTGGACGCGATAACGCCCGAGCCTGTGCCCGTCATCGCGCACTCCAAGGGCGGCGGGATGATGCTGCAGCTGGCGGAAGCGCTGCCCATGCGGATGTCGAAGCTGGTGGTCATCGACGGACTGCCCTCCCCTGACCCGCACCCCGACGTTTCGGACCATGAACAACGCCGTTTCAGCTCGAAGAACCTGGCGGACTGGCTGGACCATCGCCGGGCGGCCGGAGCGACGTTCCGAAAGCCGGGCACGCTCGAGGAGCTGGCGAAGCGGCGAAAGCGCATGAACCCCCGGCTCTCGGACGAGTGGCTGCTCTACCTGGCGAGCATCGGTGGGCGCAAAGACCCCGATGGCTGGCGCTGGAAGCTCGATCCCGCGATCCGCATGGGCGGCTTCGGTCCCTGGCGGCCTGACTGGTCACTGGAACGGATGCGCGACATGCCGGTGCCGCTCCTCGGCCTTACGGCGACGGTGGAGGAGGAGATGGGCTGGGGCACCAACCACAAATCGCTGCTGCCATTCCTTCCTCCCGGGGCGAGACTGGTGCCGTTCGAAAACACCGGCCACTTTATCCACATCGAGCACCCTCGAGAAGTAGCCGACTTGGTCCTGGAGTTCCTCGCGTGACCGTGTTCCTGACGCACAACCAGGTGAAACTCGCCTTGCACACCCTCCGAGAGGGCGACGGGCCGCGGATGTTGTTGCTTCACGCACTGGGCGAGCATTCGCCGGCCGCTTTGCCGGCCGAGTACGCCGGTTGGCCGGGAGGCGTGTTCGCACTCGATTTCACCGGTCACGGGGCATCCACGGTGCCAGGCGGTGGCGGCTATACGGCCGAAGTGCTGATGGCGGACGCTGACGCAGCGCTCTCGATGACGGGGCCGGCGACCGTTGTCGGGAGGGGGCTTGGCGCGTACATCGCCTTGCTGATCGCCGGCGCAAGACCGGAGATGGTGCGCGGCGCCATCCTGCTGGACGGACCGGGATTGGCGGGCGGCGGTCAGCGGCCGGGGCCAGTGATGGTGCGCGGCGTTCCGGGCCGGCCAACGGCGCCTGACCCGTTCGCGCTGGTGGAGCTGGCATCCGACATTCGCCCGCCAGATTATGTAGCGCGGTTCGCGGAACTCGCGGCGGAGAATTCAGTGGTCCCGAACCCGATCACCGTGAGCGGAAGCGCGCGGCCGGACTGGCTGAAGGCTGTCCTCCAGGTTCGCGGCGTGCGGGAGGCCCCGCTGGGCGAGGCGCTGGCTGAGTACTCCGGCAACCGCTAGGGGTTACTGCAGGAAGTTCAGCAAGGTCATGTTGCTGGTTCTGCCGATAGCGCCGAGGGCGGCCTGCAGTGCGTTCTGCGCAGCCGTGAACTGGATGATGGTGTCCGCGATATCGATATCTTCGATGTTGGCGCGGAGCTCCTGGAGGTTCGTATCGGTTTCCTCGGAGCGGGAGGTGGTGGCTTCGAAGCGGTTGACGCGGGCGCCGACTTCCGCACGAGCGTTCAGGACGCCGTTGAGAGCTTTATCGATATCCGCGAGCGAACCGTTGATGGTGGTCGTGGAGCCATTGCTGTTGAGGTTGTCCCGCAAGGTCATCAGGTCCTGGAACATCGTGCCGAAGACGTCATTGCCAACGACGTTCACGGCGACAGCGTCCTGCGCGGAGATCTGGCGGACGCGCTGACCGTTGTCACCCTGCCAGGTGATGGCGGCGGGCGGGTTGCCCGTCACGTTGTAAGCGGGGGTCTGTGTCTGATGGCCGCTGAAGATATAGGCGCCGCCGAAGTTCGTGTTGGCGACCTGGGCGAGCTGCTGGATGATCTGGTCCATCTCGATGCCGATGTTGGCCTTCTCGCTGGCGCCGAGGGTGGCGGTCGCGCCCTGGACGGTGAGTTCGCGGGCGCGCTGGAGCAGGTCAGTGGCGCCGTTCAAGGCGGACTCCGTGACGTTCAGGAAGGCCGTCCCGTTCTCGAGGTTCCGGCGCATCTGGGCTTCGAACGCGATGTTCTTGCGGTGCTGCATCGCGAGCGCAGCGCCGGTCGGGTCGTCGCTGGCGCGTTCGATGCGGCGATTGGTGGAAAGCTGGCGCTGCACCTTGTCCATGCGTTCGGACGCCGAGTTCATGAAGCTGATCTGATTGTTGACGCGGGCCTGCTCGCTGAGTCTCATGGCTTAGCCGACCCCCGTCCGGTTGATAAGCGTGTCCAGCATCTCATCGATGGTGGAGATGACCTTCGCGGCCGCGTTGTAGGCGTGCTGCGAGGCGTTGAGGTTCGTGACTTCCTCGTCGATGTTGACGCCCTGGATGGACTGGCGCATGCCGTCGAGGTGCTCGACGAGCAGGCCAGCCGATTCGGTGAGGCCCTTGGCCCGATTCACATCGGCGCCGAGGACGGCCACGATGTTGCCGTAATAGGTTGAGGGCGAAGCTTCGACGCGAACGGTGTCGTTGCCCGCGGCGGTCAGGTCCGTGAATTGCTGGGCGGCCGAATACGGCCCCGTAGCGGACACCTGGATTGAAGCGACCGTGCCGCTGCCGTTCGTGAACGCGATCGTACCGCCGGGCGGAGCGATTGCCGCCAACGTCGCAGCGCCGGCGATCGGTCCCGTGGGGGAGCCGTACCGCAGTTCAAGGTTGGGGCCAGAAGCGACGATGTGATACGTCCCCGGCTGGAGCGTGCTGCCGAGCGTGATACCGCTTGCGACGTTGCCGGCGCTGAGTGATTCGTTCAGGACGAGGTTGCCGGCGGCGAAGCCAGTCAACATGTTTGAGGCCTGTTCGAGGTTGGCGATGGCCAGCGCGTTGGAGGGGTTGCCGGGCTGATTCGCTCCGGTGGCAGCGGCGATGGACTGCGGGCTCCCGGCGAGCGCGGCGTTGACCGCGATGTCCGATGCGTCCGTTCCACTGAAGAATGCGAGACCGGTGGTGTTATCCAGCCCGAAGCCGGCCTGGTGGATGGAGTTAACGGAGTTGATGAGCCCTGCCGCGAACGTGTTCAGCTTCGCGATGAGGTCCGGCAGAGCGACGTCCCGTGCATCCAGGAGTCCCTTGAGTTGGCCGGAGGAGACGCTGACATCGTCGTTGTCGATATCGAACTTGAGTTTGACCATGCCAGGATTGGCCGGGTCCTGGACCGAGGAGACCGTGCGGGCTGACGTGCCGACCACCAGTTCGTGAGTGCCGAGGTACACGGTTTGCGAGCCGCTGGCGTCTTCGGCGTAACTGATGTTCCCGATCTTCGCGAGTTCGTCCAGGATCAGGTCCCGGCGGTCGCGGAGGTCGTTCGCCATGTCGCCGTTGAGTTCGACCTGCTGGATCTGGAGGTTGAGGCTGGCGAGTTCGGAGGCGCGGCCGTTGATCTGGTCCGCGATGCCGGTGACCGACTGGTTCAAGTCAGTGCGCTGCAGGCTTAGCTGGTCATAGGCCGCTTTCACCCGGGTGGTGAACGTGGTGGTGGCATGGATGAGCGCGACGCGGGCGGGAGAAGACTCTGGTTCGTTGGTGACGTCATGCCAGGCCGCCCAGAACTTCCCGAGAAGCGACGATAGGCCATCGTCGGAGGGATCGTTAAAGACGACTTCCGCGTTTTCGATCGGGGTTGAGAGCGCCTGGTACTGGGACTCGCTGGACATGCTCTGGCGAGCCTGGAAGTCCAGGAACAGGTCACGGATGCGGTTGACGTCCTTCGCATCGACGCCGAAGCCGGCGCGGCCCAGGAGGTTGTCGCGGGAGAAGTGGTCGGAGCCGTCGATGCCCACGGGACGGAGAAGCACGCGTTGGCGCGAATAGCCCGGCGATTGGGCGTTGGCGATGTTGTGGGAGGCAACATCAACCGCGAGCTGGTGAGCCCGGAGCGCCTTGACGGCGGTATCGAGACCGATGGACAGACCCACGGGTTGGCTCCTACGCGCTGCGCGAAACGGTTCCGCGCGTCGCGTTCGTGTTTCGACGGCCGGTGCTGCTGTAGCCGGGGGCAACCATCCCACCAAGGAGGTTGGCCCAGCGATCACGCAGCTTCATCGCGTTCAGCAGCAGCCGTGCGTTCTGCTCCTGTGCGTCCCTCAGCTCCTGCGCCCGCGCAACGAGTTGCAAACGGGCAGCGCCGAAGCCGCTGACGCCGAGATCATCGGCAAGAGGGAGGAGTTCTTCGAGTGTTAAGGACTCGGCGCCGGCCGATCTAAGAAGATTCAAACGCTTGGATTCGAGGCGTTCGATTCCGCCGGCGCGCTCGAGCATCTGGTCGCTGACGTGCGAGATACGCTCGAAGTCCGATTCGATCAGTGCCGACTGCTCGTCCAGGGCGAGGTTCAGGAGGTCGGCGAGGGCGCGCTCTTCCTCGCAGAGAAGCTCGAGCACCTGGGCGAGGGTAGCGGCCGGAATCTGCACGACCCTTAGCTCCCGAGGCCGTTGGCGACAAGGCGCTCGGCGATTTCGCGGGCGTTGGAGCTGTAGGTGCCGTTGGCAATGGCGGCCTTGATGGCGGCGACCTTCGCGGAACGGACGTCACTGGACTGGTAGACAGCCTGGGCGGCTTCAGCCACCACGCGGCCGCGGTTGGAGAGATTGACGACATCCTGGCGTCCGCGGGCTTTGTTCGCCGCTTCGGTTTCGGCTGAGCCACCCGCTGAAGATGCGCCGGCCGCGCCAGCGGGGTTGAGGCTCGCGCCAGAGAGGTTCAGGCCATCGATGCGTGCCATTGCGGTTCTCCTACTGCGTTATCTTCGTGGCGAGGGCGAGCATTTCGTCCCCGACGGAGAACGTCTTCGCGCAGGCGGTGTAGGCGCGCTGAGCGATGATCATGTTTGTGAACTCTTCCGCTACATCTACATTGGAGCCTTCAAGCGCTCCCGGTCGCAATGCGGCGAAACCCTCAGATCCGGCTGTGCCAATAGTGATCTCGCCCGTGTTGGCGGTATCGACGTAGAGGCCGTCGCCCAGCGTTTCGAGGGCCTGGGGGTTGCGGAACTTCGCCAGGCTCACCTGGCCGAGCTCCTGGCGGACGCCCGTGTCATCCACTGCGCTGACGATGCCGAACTGGTCCACGGCGGGCAGAATCCACCCATCAGGAACCTGGATTGGCGGCTCCAGCTGCCTCCCCTTGAAGGCGAGAATGTTGCCTTCCACGTCGGACTCCAGGGCGCCGAAGCGGGTGTAGACGATGCGGCCGTCGAAGTCCTGGACGCGCAAGAAGGAGTCGTCTTCGATGGCGAAATGGAGGGGGTTTTCGGTGATCTGGGTGGCAGCCTGCGAGAAAACCAGGTCCCGCGTGGTCTCGGCGACACCGAGGCGGCCGGCGTCCGGGTCCACCTGCGGGGTGGGCAGGCCTTCGTGCAGCGGGCGGAACTTCTTGTAGGCGTAGCTGTTGACATTCGCCACGTTGTGGCCGATGACGTCCAGGGTGTTCTGGTTGTGGGTCATGCCGCTGGCAGCGGCGCCAAGGATTGTGGGCATGCGCTAAAGCCTTCCGAGTTCGCCGGCAGCCTGGTCAAGGGTGCCATCGAGTTTGGCCAGCACGGCCTGGTTGGCCTGGTACGTCCGCTGGACGGCCAGGAGCGAGGTCATCTCTTCGACGAGGTTGGAGTTCGAGCCCTCCAGGAAGCCCTGGCGCAACCCCGGGCTGCCAATTGGCGGCTGGCCGGGTTCGGTGGCGGTGAAGTACGCCTCGCCGGCTCGCTGCAACTGGTTGGGCGTGAAATCGACGATGGCGAGACGGGCAATCTCGTTGCTTGAACGGTCCAGGATGGCGCCATCGACGCCGACGGCAACGGCTTCTTGCGGGAGGTTGATGTGCTGGCCGTTTTCGTCCAGGACGTAGTAACCGTGGCTGGTAACCAGGTCTCCCGCCGCATCACGCCCAAAGCGGCCATCGCGCGTGGAGTACACCGTCCCATCCGGGCTTTCCACCTGGAAGAACCCGTCCGTGAGCGAGAGATCGAGTTCGTTGCCGGTTTCGCGGATGATTCCAGAGCCGAAGTCGGTGGCGAAGTCGGCGATAAAGGTGCCGGTACCGATCTGCCCGACCACCTGCTGGATGCGAGCCGTCAGCGGGGCGGGGACCGGCGCCTGCTGGGAGAGCAAAACGTCAGCGAATGGTTGCTGCGTGGCGAATTCGCGCTTGAAGCCGGCGGTGTCCGCGTTGGCGATGTTGTTCGCCAGCACATCCTGGTAGCGCCAGGCGGCTTCCATCGCGGTGAACGCGCTATAGAGCCCTTTGATCATGCGAGCGACCTCCGGCTGCGCCAGTAGCGCAAGAACAGCAGTGCGGCGCCGGCGGCGGCGCCGGCGATGGTGAGCGTCCGGCCGATCCGCTCGCGGGTGGTCATTGGGGGCTTCTCGCCGGTATCCGGCAGCGTGCTGGGCTTAACGTCTCCGGCGCCGGTTGCTTTGCCGTCGTCACCGATGACGGTGAAGCGTCCGGCGATGGAGATGTCAGCGGGAAGCGAGCCCGCGGCGGCGCCGGACTTGCGCGCGGCGATGACGAACGTGTTGTAGTCGTAGTTGGCGAGGTTCTCGAGCTTCGCTTCCATTGACCCCACGCCGGACGCATCCGGGGTTACTTTGCCGACAAACAGGGGACTGCCGGCGCCGGTGAGCCAGCCTTCGAAGGTGTAGCCATCGACGGGCTTCAAATTCTTCACGTCCACGTGGGCGTAGGCTTCGGCGAAGCTGAACTCGAGGACACCTTCAGCGTCTTTCGGACCGTAGTTCGATACGCCGTCGAGGTAGGTCAGTTTGACCAGCTGAGGCACACCGTTTGCCTCCGCGCTGCGCCCGCCTCCGAGGAAGAGGGTGAGGGCAACGGCCATTGCCGCGACTCCGAGGAAGACGGCGTTCCGCATTAGCTCGCGATCCCCTGGCGGCGCAGCAACAGCCGCACTTCTTCCTCGCTTTTGCGCATGCGGCGGGCGAGAAGCGACACATCCACGGCCCCGTTGCTGCGGGCGACCAGCGAGGCCAGGTCACCCCGGAGCGGGGACGAAGGCTGGACGACTGGAGCGGCCGGCTGCGCATAGGCGGCGCGAGCGGCCCTGGCGGTGTTGTGGTTGCCAACTTCCGCCGGGCCCGGCATACGGTGCACGCGGGTCGACGCATGGCGGCGCGCGGGGGCGGCCTTTTTCAGCTCCTGGAGCTGGGTGTAGAGATAGAAGATTGCGCCGAGGCAAACCAGCTGGGAAATGGCGAGCAGCGCTATGGCGTCGTTCATGGCGGGCAGACCTCCTAGGCCGTTCGCTCGCGTGAGAGGCGAGCGCGCAGGCGGCTGAGCGCGCGGCCGTGGAGCTGGCACACGCGGGATTCCGAAATCTCCAGGATCTGGGCGATTTCCTTCATCGTCATTTCGTCACGGTAGTAGAGGCTGACGATGAGCCATTCACGTTCGGGGAGTTGCTTCACGGCGCCGGTGAGCGCGTCAATGAGCTGGCGCTTTTCGAGGCGCTGGGTGAAGTCCTCTTCGTTCGGGTCGGCGGGGAGTTCGGTGGGAGCGGAGCCGTCGTCGTTGTTGTCCCGGTCGAGCAGCCCATCGAGCGAGACGGTGACCCAGCTGCAATCGACGAGCGTCTGGTTGTACTGCTCGAGGGTGAGCCCCATGGCCGAGGCGACTTCTTCGTCTGTGGGTTCGCGACCGTTTTCGAGGGCGAAGCTCACATGGATCTGTTCCAGCTTCTTGGCCTTCTGACGGACGGAGCGAGGAAGCCGGTCAAGGGCGCGCAGGGCATCGATGATCGAGCCCCGGATGCGGCTGATGGCGTAGGTCTCGAACTTGACGCCCTTGCTGCCGTCATAGCGGTCGAGGGCTTCAATCAGGCCGATGGTCCCGTAACTGAGGATGTCCTCGTAGTCGAGGATGGCCGGGAGGCCGATGGCCAGGCGGCCAACGACATACTTCACCAGCGGGGCATACTGCCGAATGGCTGCCTCCCGCTCGGAAGCGGGGTTGCCAGCGCGAAGTTCACTTGCCACGGCCATGGGGGCACTCCTTCAACTCGTTACTCGTTCGATCCCAGGGATTCATCTTCTTCAGGCGGCGCCGGCGGCGGGATGGGGGTGGTGAGCAGGACCGCTTCAGCCCCAAATCCGAGCGCGGCGACGATGACAAAGAAAAAGACCGCGCGGAGGAGCGCGAAATCAAAAGCGGCGCCGGCGCGAACGCCGAGCCAGACACTCAACAGCGAAACCGCGGCGGCCGCGTAAATACCGATGCGGGCGAGCGAATACGGCTGAAGGTGAGTCATAGCTGGCCTCTTCGGCGCATTTCGAGCTGCCTTCGCATCATGTAGCGCGCGATGATGTCCCTATCGGCGCGGCTGATATCTGAAAATTCGCAGTGCAGCCGGCGGTTCCGGTTGCCAGGCGACGGTTCGCGGATGAAGGTGACACGCATTCGCGCGCGGATTTCGCCGGATTCTGGCAGCACGGCATGGAGGCCGAGCCGTTCGCCAGGGAGAGCGGACGAGCGCGTGCTGACGCAGCAGCCGCCCTCGCTCAGATCGACGATGGTGCCTTCGAGCGGCTGCGGCTCGGGATCATCCCCTTCGATAACCAGGCGGTAGAGCGATTCCGGGCGGATGGCCGCCGGGAGACGGAAGTTCCGGCGGCGCTCGGTGGATTCGACGGCGCCGGGGAGCCGGAGGAATTCGTAGAGTCCGTCGTCGCTGTGGCCTTCGACCTCGGTGACAAACATCCAGCGCTTCTGCTGATGGATGTAGTGGGCGTGTACGAGCGTGCCGGTCGCAAACGGGCGCGGACGGAGGCCGCGCATCGGCACCAGGATGGCGATGTGCGACTGGTCGACATCTTCCACGCGCGTCACGTGACTCTCCCCTTCGCCGCCCGAAGAAATGTCGAGTCGCAGGGTGACCCCGGGAAGAAGCCCTTGTGCCATAAAGGGATTCTTACGCGGTAACGGCAAGCCGCCCATCGGTCGTCTCCCGTGAACTCGTAGTGAAGACCCCTGATGCGAGCGTGAAAGGATCAGCTATGCCGATCCCCGTCGCGATGTCCCTTCCTGAGGATAGAAATGCGATGCCCAGTTGTGACTCGACAATAATGGAGATGGAGGGAGTCAATCCGGTAGCGAGGTCGACGCCGGTGATGACGGCGCCGGCGCAGGCCGTGTTATCGAAGTCCGAAAGCACTCCCTGGACGGAAGCGGCCTGCCAGTGGGCCGGGACCGCGACGTACACGAAGTGCTCAACTCCGGGCATCGGCGGGGGCGACCAGCGGCCGGCGGGAACGTCGATGAATACGCAGGCCCCCTTCGGCGCGCGCGTGACGGCGTGGACGATGTCTTGCGGCCCGAAGGCGTCCAGCACGGGCAAGCCGATGGCCTCGCCGTAGGCGTGGACCTGGGCACGTCCACCAGCATGGGATGAGTCCGCGGCGACCAGGATGGCCTCGCGGCCCGAATCAGCGCAATCCAGCGCCATGCGCATCAGGGCGGTGGTGCGGCCGGAGCCTTCCGCGCCCTGGATGGTAATGATGGCAGTGCGGCCTTCAGCCGGGTACGCGACATGTGCGGCGGCGAGGGCGGTTTCGAGGGCATCTCTCGCGCTCGCGGACGAAGCAGCGTCGCCAGAAATGAATCGAGCGGCGAGGGGGCTGAAACCAGCGGCTACCAGGGCGCCGGCTATACCGGGCTCAGCTGGTGCGAAAGGCCGGACGGTGGCCGCAGGGGCCTCGGGCCGGCGAAGGGGCGCTTCGGGTTCGCGAGCAGGCGGCGCTACGATGCGCGGCCGGGGAGACCATTGGACTGGCGCCGGAGGGACGACCGTAGGCGCGGCGAACGGTTCGAGGGTGTCGTTGGGGGACTCGAAGTCTTCGAACAGGGCACGGAGACCGGGCGGCGGCGCTTCTTCGCCGGCGGGCGTGAGGAAACCTTCGAGCCACTGCGGCGCATCGGACTCATAGTTCGGCGCGCCGAGGATGGAATCCAGTTCCCTGAGGGCTTCCTGATCGGCGTCTTCGCGCGCGGCGATGTCCTCAAGGTCGCCGATCGTCAGGCGGCCGGTGGCCGGCGTCTCGACGCGGTCGAGCGTCCCTTCGACCATGACGCGTTGGAGCGCGAGGGTCAGGGCGTCTTCGCCGCCTCCGGTGGGCGCGGCGAGGACCTCGATCAGCGGGTCCGCACCTTCACGCAGGAGGGAACGGGTCTGGACAATGACCGCGTCGGCGCCGAGTTCGCGCCGGACGCGGGCAAAGATCCGGCCCATGTCATTACCGATGAATCGCTTCGTTTCCAACGTTCACCTCGATGTTTCCGACGGCTTCAACCTGCGTCTGGGGTGTGATTTCAGCGAAGGAGAGGACCACCACGTTCGGCAGCCTTCGTTCGAGCATGCGTCGGAGCGCCAGGCGGATGCGGGACGAGCAGAGGATGACCGGATCGCGGCCGGACGCGGCCACCTTCTCCACTTCTGTGCTGACGACGCCGAGGAGGCGTTGCATCGCCCAGGGCGCCATCGCGACCTGGTTGCCGCGGTCGCCCTGCTGGACGGACTGGGCAATTTCGTCTTCGGTCCGCGAACCGACCGTGATGACGTGGAGCGTGCCTTCCGGCGCGTACTGGCGGCTGATCTGGCGGGCCAGGGAGGC
>CAZKZR010000034.1:0-10835 GCA_964557245.1 uncultured Anaerolineaceae bacterium
GTCATGGGTGAGCGCGGTGATCGCGAGGAGCGAATCAAGCACGGCCCGGGGCCTGCCCTGCCGCTCGAAACGTCCGTAGCGGGTGCCCCACTCCAACATCTCGGCCATCCCGATCCCGATGAACCTACCAGAGAACCTCGGGATCACGTAGTGATCGATCCAGGTTTGCAAGCGCGTCTGCTGGTCGCCCGGCCGCAGCCGTGAGGCGCCGCGCTGGAGTTCGCCAAGGGTGACGACACTAACCGCGATGTCGTTCTCGTCCACCGACAACAACCAGCGCATCACACCGGCGTTGGGGCGAGGTTTCAGCAGTTCGCTGAGGAAATTCGTATCTGCCAGATACTTCAATCGTCGTCTTCCTCGAACAGAAACGATGGGTCGCGATTTGGCACATCCCCCAGGTGTCCCACCTGGAACTCGATCCCCGCAGCAGGAGAGCGCTGAAAGAACTCCCACAGATTTTCGCTGAATTCGCGCCGCGCTGCGCCGCGGGGGGCGCTTGCCACCACCACCGCGTCTTCCCCGCGGACGGTGATGGTCTGGGGGCCCTCTTCGCGCGCGCGACGGATGACCTCGCTGAGCTTGTTCTTGGCTTCCTGGAGCTGCCATTTGGATGACTTTCGCGCGATCATGGGCGCACCTGCTGTCTAGACTGTCTAGACAGCATACCCGGTTAGCGGCGGTTTGCTATCCTCAATCCATGGCCGGCAACGGAAACATCGAACACTGGCGCAACGAGATCGACCGGGTGGATGAGGATCTGCTGCGGCTGTTCAACGAGCGCGCGCATTACGCGATCGAGATCGGGCTGGAGAAGCGGCGCCTCGGGCTGCCCATCGAGGTGCCCGAGCGTGAGGCAGCGATTATCCGGCGCATGATTGGGGACAACCACGGGCCGCTCGATGGCGAGGCCGTGGAGCGGCTGTTCGAAGCGGTGATTGCGGAGAGCCGTGTGGCCGAAGAGGCGATGCTCTCGGGTTAGCCCGGCGGAGGAAAGCGCTTCTTGAAGGTGAACGCGCCGGGACCGGGGCCATTCGCCTTCAGTTCGGCCAGTTTCGCTTCGGCTTCATCGACGCTCGGCTGGTGGCCCGCCGGTACCCACCAGAGGACCGCGTACGGTTCATCTTCGTGGATGAACCACTCGTTGCGGCGGCGGTAGTAGTCGGTGTGGCGGCTGTAAAAGGCGAACTGGAAGAGCGATTCGGCATCTTCCCAGACACTGAAATTAATGATGATGCGGTCATCATCTCGGACGCGGACCGACGTGCTGTCGCCGTCCTCCGTCTGGTGGCGCCAGACGAAGCCGGGGGCTGATTCAGCGAGCGCGTTGATGGCCGCGATGTTGTTGGTGAAGTCGGCCATCAGCGGAGAATCGAGCGGGGCGACGATCCACGCGATGTTGTACTGGGCGAGCTGGTAACCATCCACGGTTGTGGAGTGTGGAGCAGTTCACAACGGCCGGACAGGGCCAATCTCACTTTCCGTCAAAAGTCCGATGTCACGGGCGGGCTGATCGGGCGCAAGCTGAGAGTACGAATCATCGGATTTGAGCAAATCGCTCACGTCCTCCCGCCTGGAGGCGCTGAAATGGCTCGCTGGGAACGCAGCATCGAGATCAACGCGAATCCTGCCCGCGTTTGGCAGATCATGTCCGACGTCGGCAAGTGGCCGGAATGGACACCGTCGATCGAGTCCGTGGCCGCCCCGGAGGGACCGATGAGCGTGGGTTCTGAGGCCACTGTGAAAGCAAAAGGCACCCCGAGGGCAACGTGGCGCGTGACCGAATGGAACGCGGGACGGAACTTCACCTGGGTCACGAGCGTGCGCGGAGCGAGGACCGTTGGTGAACACGTGATTGAGCCGAACGGCGAAGGGCGCAGCCGGGTGACCCTCGCGATCGAGGTCAAGGGATTCATGGCAACCCTGTTCAAACCCATGATCGCGAAGGGCATCATTTCCAACCTGGAAATGGAATCGGCGGGCCTGAAGCGGAGAGCGGAATCGGAGTAGACGCCCGCGGCGCTATCCTTTGGTGATGGCGCACGTCCCACGGATGTTCCACAGCGCACCCCTCGGGCCGGGGCCGCTAGCGCTCGAAAGCGAAGCCGCGAAGCGGCTGGTCGGCGTGATGCGAGTCGGGCTGGGCGAGCGGATTTTGCTATTCAGCGGGGATGGGCGGGAATGGGCGGCCACCGTCACCTCCGTTGGGCGGCCGGGACTAACGCTGACGGTCAACGAACTCACGCGGCAGGAACCTCCGCTTCCGGTGGTCCTTGAGACGTGGATCGGCGTAATCAGGGCGAACCGTTTCGAGACCGCGCTGGAGAAATGCGTCGAGGCCGGCGCGGACATCATTCGCCTGGTGGTGGGCGAATATTCGCAGCGCGGCGAGGAGGCGTCAGTGAGCCGGCTGGACCGCTGGAACCGGATCATCGTCGAAGCGGCGGAGCAGAGCGGACGGCTGTATCTGCCAATGCTGGAGCCGCCAGAACGGCTGCCGCGGCTGCTCGATTCGCATCATGGCGCCCTGGTGATCGGCGATTCGGCGGGGCGTCCCGGGCACTCGATTGCGCCGCTCCTGCCGGTGTCGGGACGGCTGGCGCTGGCGGTGGGGCCGGAGGGCGGGTTTTCGCCTGCAGAGGCCGAGTTGCTCAAGCGCAAAGGCGCACTGCCGCTCGCGCTGGGGCCGTACATCCTGCGGACGGAGACCGCGGCGATCGCGGGGACGGCCCTATTGCGATCGCTTACGCTGCCTGCCGCCGGTGCGTGATACCCTTCGCCCATGCTCAGTGCCGCCAGGGGAATCGCTCTCGCTTTCGGCGCGTTCGCCGCGGCGTTCGCGCTCCACATCGTCGGCGGGGCGACCGACCAGGGCTGGTTGTTCGCCATCGCGGTGGGGTTGATCTACGCGATCGCGACAGGTTTTCCGGCCATTGCCTTGTGGATTTCCGGGCTGGCCTACAAGGGCTCCGAAGCAGCGAAATTCACGTACTCCGCGGGAGTGGTCATCGGTACGGGACTGACGCTGGGCGCCCTCTGGGCTACGAACGATCGAGCCTTCGCGGCGTGGCACTTCCCGGCCTCGATTGTGCTCGTCGCGATCGTCAGTTCCCTAATCTTGCTCGTGCGTTCGCGCCTGGAGCAGGGGCAATTGCCGGCGGGGCGCGCTACTTCCTGAGGCGCGGGTCCCAGATGTCCCGCAGCGAGTCGCCGAGAAGGTTGGCGCCGAGAACCACGAGGCTAATGGCCATGCCGGGGAAGACGACCACGTGCCAGTAGCCATGCTGGGCGATGGCGAGGTTGCCACCGCTCATGTCCCGGCCCCATGAGACGTTCGTCGGGCCGAGGCCGAGGAAGGCGAGCGCCGATTCGGCGAGGATGGCGGCGCCGAGTGCGCCACTCATGATCACCACGACGAGCGGGAGCACGTTGGGCACGACGTGGCGGAGGAAGATGCGCCACTCCGAACAGCCAACTGCCCGCGCGGCCTCAACATAGACCTGGTTGCGCTCGATGATGGTCTGGCCGCGAAGTACGCGGTTGCCTCCGAAGAGCGCTCCAATCGCGATCGAAACGACGATGGTCTTGAGGGTAGGGCCGAAGGCGGTGCGGAGCATCAGAAAAAGGACGAGGCTGGGGAAGGCCGCGAAGGCTTCGCTCGAACGCTGAATGAGGTAATCCAGCCAGCGGCCGAAGAAGCCGCCAAGGATGCCCAGGAACGCGCCCATGCCGGCGCCCAGGAAGACGGCCCAGAACGCAATGACGAACGAGACGTGGGCGCCTTCGATGACGCGGCTGAAGACGTCCTGGCCGTTCTGGTTGAGGCCGAAGGGATGCGCGCCGGAGGGCCCTTCGAGTTGCGTGCCTACGCTCAGCTCTTCGGCCGGATACGGCGACAGCTGTTCGCCGAACAGACCGAGCGCGACGAACAGGACGAGGACGACCAGCCCGAAGACACCGGCAGGGTGCTGGCGGGCGAGCCGGGCCATGCGGCGGGGGAACCCCGGGCGGGTGGGAACAAAGGCCCAATCGAACTGCGCGTTGCCGGTGGCGGTTTGCGTGGCCATCAGGCGTACTTCACGCGCGGATCAATGACCGCGTACGAGAGGTCGATCAGCAGGTTCATCGAGACGACAACGACGGCTGTGTAGAACACGAGGAACTGCACCACCGGGAAGTCAGCCGTGACGGCCGAAGCGAGGAAGAACTGGCCGAGACCGTTGATGCTGAAGATCTGCTCGAGGATGAGCGAACCAAAGAAGAGCGCGGTGATGTGGGCGCCGATCAAGGTGACGATGGGGATCATGGCGTTGCGCAGACCGTGCCGGATGACCACGCGCTGGCCGGCAAGGCCTTTCGCGCGCGCGGTCCGGATGTAGTCCTGGCGAAACACCTCGAGCAGGGTGGAACGGGTCAGACGCATCATCGCGGCCGCGCCTCCGATGCCGAGCAGGATTGTGGGTGGCAGGTAGAGGCGCAGATTCGTCCAGGGGTCTTCGAAGATGGATACGTGGCCCCCAACGGGGGGCGAGTAATTCCACCAGAGCGAGGGGAGGACGATGAGGAGGATCAGCAGGAAGAATTCGGGGATGGATTGCCCGAAGACGGCGAAGATCCGGAAGACGTAATCGACAATGGAGTTCTGTTTGACCGCGGTGATTACGCCAAAGGTGACACCGAAGAGCGTGCTGAACGTGACGGAGAGGACGAGTATCTCCAGGTTGACGGGCCAGCGGCGCTGGATTTCCGGCCAGACGGGCTGGTTGCTCCGGAACGTGTGGCCGAGGTCTCCGCGGACGAGATCACCGATCCAGAGCATGAACTGCTCCAGGACCGGCTTATCCAGGCCGAGGTTGGCGCGGATCGCCGCTTCCTGTTCGACCGTGGTGTTCTGGTTCACGTAGTACGTGACCGGGTCGGTCGCAAACGGGAGGCGCAGGGTGAAGAACGTAATGAGCGAAACGACCACAACGATGAGCGGCATATAAGCGAGCCGGCGCATGGCGTACTGGCGCATGGGACCGGCTCAGCCTTTATCGATGTAGGTCTTGCCGCTGAAGAGCCCATAGCTCCCACGGCCGACGACGCGTCCTTTCACGTAGGCCCAGTAGGCCTCGTTACTGATCGGGATGAACATCGGGATGAATGGGGCTGCCTTTTCGTAGGCCTTCTTCTGGAGTTCCTGGACGGCGGCGCGGCGCTCTTTGTCATCCAGAATGGTCTTCTGCTTGGTGACCAGGGCATCGAGTTCGTCATCGGCGAACGCGGCCCAGTTCGGCCGGCCGCCGATCTGCTTGGCGTACGCGCCGATGTACGAACTGGGGTCGTCGTAGGCGAGGGTTGGGTAGGCGATAAATCCGTCGTACTGCGAGCCGTAGAGGGACTGGGCGAGCCATTTGCCGAAGTCCTCGCCAACGAGCTTGGTCTTGATGCCGAGATTCTTTTCGAGCTGTGACTTGGCGATCTGGGCGAACTGCTGGTAGCGGTCGCCGGGGACGATGTACTTGAGTTCGTATTCCTTGTTGAGGTCGAACGTGGTAGCGGCGAGGAGTTTCTTGGCCTCGGTAATGTCGGTCTTGCCGTACGTCGCGTCGACTTCCGCGGAGGTGATGGCTTCGCCGAAGGAGGGCGGCACGGGGCCGCTCAACTTGCCTTCGCCGAAGTTCATCAGGTTGATCATCTCCTTGCGGTCCATTGCGAGGTAGATGGCCTTGCGCACGCGGGCATCGGCAAACTGACCGTCGGCACGCGTCTGGAGGAGCTGGACCGCGCGGGAATCGACCGTATCGATGACGATCTTGTCGCCGTGCTTCTTCTGAAGGTCCTCGCGCTCGAGCTTGTTGGTCAACAGGACGCCGTCGATCTCCTGGGCGGAGAACCCGGCGAGCGCGGCCGCCTGCTCCTGGATGAGCTTGTAATCGATTCCGGCGAGGTACGGTTCGCCCTTGAGGCGCCACTTATCGAAGCGCTTGATCTTGAAGTTCGCACCGTTTTCATGGCTGACGAACTGGTAGCGGCCGCTGCCCACGAGGTCCTTGTCCATGAAGGTGGGATCCTTGGCGATCTCCTCCGGCATGATGGAACTGGCGATCGGGCTGCCGCCGTTGGTGGAGCTGAAGGTCCAGGCATCGACCGCCTTGAGGACGAAGTTCACGGTCTTGTCGTCCGGCGTTTCGATGTGATCGAAGACCTGGGTCCACCAGGAGCTGTTGGAAATTTTCGTCTGCTTGGCGGCGCTTTCGAGGCTGGCCTTCACATCTGAGGCCTTGACGGCACGTCCGTTGGCCGGCGCCTTGTCATGGAAGACCGAATCCTGCAGCTTCACGGTGAAGTGAAGCGGGTCCTGCTGTTCGATGCTGGCGGCGAGGAAGTTCTCGCGGATTCCCGTATCGAGCGGGGTGTACCAGAGATGGTCGAACACCGTGAAACCCCAGAGCAGGCCGCTATCGAGGCCCGAGTAGGGGTTGATGGAGGCGAAGATAGCGCCCTGGCGGGACTTCATGGTCCCGTCTTTCTTGACCACTTCTCCGGCGACGGTGGGCGTGGGGGCCGTAGCGGTGCCCGGGAGTACACCGGCGGTGGTGGGCGTTGGTTTGCCGCCGCTTCCACCGTCATCGTCGTCATCACCGCAGCCGGCGAGTGCCCACGTAGTCGCACCGACTGCGACGGTGCCGGCTCCCCCAAGAAGCCGGCGACGGCGCATACGCCTGTTCCAGTAGTTATCCCGGTTCATTGCATCCCCTCCGTAACGCTTTTTGCGGCCCCCGACTGGTGCCGGTGTATACGCTTCGCCACAATCGTTGGTCAATAGCAATTATCGACTGCGTCAATGCATCTCAGATTTAGTACGAATGCAGTGCGCGGCACGGTTTGTCTCCAGGGAAGAAGGAGTTTGGGAAGGGGACCCGGGCGAAGACCCGGCGCGTGGAGCCACACCACGGCCGGGCACTTTGCCCCATCGCCCAGGTTCGCGTGCCGTGGGTGGCAACTCGTAGAGGGGGCGCCGCCAACAGCAAACGAAGGGATTCCGCTGACGAACATGAGTGCTTATACATTCATGTTTAGTCAGTGGCGCTGAATCTATCCGTGGCATGCTACGCTTGTCAAGATTCGGCGGGAGGAGCAAGAGCCAAGGCGATGGCCGAAGAAGTAGGACTTCGCGGATACCGGGTCCAGGACCCCGCGCGGACGCTCGCGCGGCGGCGGGAAATCATGCTCGCGATGGCGGAAGTGATCATCGAGAAGGGCTATGCCTCGGCGACGCTCGAGGACGTGGCGGCGCGAATGGGCACCAGCCGTGCGGTAATCTACTACCAGTTTCGAAGCAAGGAAGACCTCTACGCGGAGATTGTGGTGGAGGCAGTGGCGCGAGCGGCCGAGCGGTTGGAAGGGATCATGGCGCGCGGCGAGCCGCCGGAGCGGACGCTCTACGCGGCATTGAGAGACCTGATCAGCGTGGGCATGGAGCCGCTGAATCGCAGCACCCTGATGACGGGGCGGCCGCGGACGCTGGTGGATGACGCGCGAGCGCGAATCAAGGCAGTGGACCGGCATTACGAACGGCTGCTGACGGAGATCATCCGGGCGGGCATTGAATCCGGCGTGTTCACGGACCGGGATCCGAGGTTCCTGCGGTACACGTTGATGTTCGCCGTGAACGGCAACTTCATCTGGCGGCGGCCTGACGGGCCGTTGAAGACGGATTACATCCTGGCGGAGCTGCCGCACATGCTGATGAACTCGGTCCTGGCGCACCCGTGCGATTACCACTCGCACGGAGAGGAAGAGGCCCACGCGCGGCTGGACTAGCCGTCTTGCGTTGTTTCAGGGCAAAGTGCATTGTTCGCCATCACGTGAGAGGTATCGCGCGATGGATGTCGAGGTAGAGGCATTGCCGCCCGGCCAGTGGGTGCGCGCACGCAGCCGTTTCCCCAACCCTTTGACACCTCTCTGCATGGACTACCGCATGCTGGACATCCTCGTCCAGGGCTTCCGCCGCGCGTTCGATAGCGCGTCGATCCCGATGCCGGCCCCCGCGAATATCCCGATTCAGGGCTACTGGTACGGGGGACCCAACGGCCCGGCAGATACGAGCCAGGCGCGCGTCGCAGCATTCGAAGCGCATGTCCAAAATGAGCGCGGCACCGAATCTGCCGAAGCATGGGCAGAGACGAAACCGCGCTCGGCGGAGCGGCTGCGCGCGTTGCAGCAGGTCGAACCCGGCAACCTCGACCTCGAGGGATTGCGAGGACACCTCGCGCAGTGCCTCGAGGCGGGGCGAGAAGCGATGGCGGTCCACCACATCAACCAGGTCGCCTACATGGTGGCGGTGGGAAGGCTCGGGCTCTTCGCAGCGCGGCACCTTGGCCTCTCTGAAGGGGAAGTCATCCGGCTGCTCAGTGGCTCCTCTCCTGCGAGCAGTGAGCCGGCTCGGGCTCTCGAAGAGCTGGCCCGGGCGATTTCGGCCGATCCAGACCTAGGAGCAGCACTCGACGAATCGAGTGACACACTCCATCCAGCGATCGCAGCGCAATCCGCTGGCTGGCTCGAAGCGTATGGCTATCACAGCCCAGCATTCGAGTTCGATCAACCGTTGGTAATCGAACGTCCAGGGCTCTTCGTGAAACTCCTGCGCGACGCGATGTCCCGGCCCCCGGCGTCCACCCACCCGGCGAGAGCAGCGAAGCTTTGTCTGGTCTAGAGACCGCACTCAGCGGCGAGACTCAGGCGGAATTCCGGCGGCTCTTGGCAGTCGCCCGGCAGAACTACGCCGTGCGCGACGACGATGTGAGCCACGTCTTCTGGTCGCAAGGGCTCCTGCGCCTTGCGTTCCTGGAAGCAGGCCGGCGGATGTCGGCTGCCGGCGCGCTCGATTCCGCGGAAGATGTCTGGTTCCTGCGGCGCCCGGAAATGGAGGGCTACCTACAATCCGGGAGGAGTGAACCGCTGCTTTCGGTGGTTAGGGAGCGGAAAGCGCTTCGGGAGTCGCAGTTTGCGTCCCCGCCGCCACTCGTCCTCGGGACTCCGGTCCCGTTTACGCCGCCGGCGCTTTCCCAGGCGGCGCGAGACTGGCTGCAGGCACGACAGTGGGCCCTCGCTGCCATGGAGGCTCCGCCGCCGGGCGAAGAGGGATCCGGGATGGTTCGGGGCGCCGGCGCCGCGCCCGGGGTCTACGAAGGAACGGCACGGGTCGTCTCAGACGAGTCCGAGTTCGACCGAATCGAACCCGGAGACGTGATTATCTGCAAGGTCACCTCGCCTACGTGGAACGTTGTGTGCGCCCAGGCGGGGGCGATCGTCACCGATTTCGGCGGCCAACTGTCCCATCCCGCGATCATTGCTCGAGAGTTCGGAATACCGGCGGTGGTCGGGACCCAGAACGCGACCACCACCATTCCCGACGGCGCGACCGTCCGAGTAGACGGCACCACCGGGGAGGTCAGCTGGGAATAAGTCGAACGGCCAGGGCGGTGGTCGCCCGCGCCACTCTTTGTTAGATTGGCGACCGTCCTTCCATGCAACGGACAGATCAACTTATTGCGGGGTGACGCATGCCCAAGCGGCTTGCGGTTACGGTGGGCTTCACGGGGAGCCCGGAACAGAACAAGGAAGTCATCAACCGGATCAAAGTCGCTGAGGAAGTGGGCGTGGAAGCCTGCTTCACCGCCGAAACCTGGGGGCGCGACCAGTTCTCCCTCCTGACGCAGATCGCGCTGCAGACAAGCAAGATCAAGCTCGGCACGGGCATCGCGCCGGTGTTCGGGCGTTCGCCCGGGGTGCTTGCGATGACTGCGGCGACCCTGGACGAGCTGTCCGGAGGCCGCGTGGTGCTTGGTCTCGGGACCTCGGGCGACCGGGTCATCGAGCACTGGCACGGGGAGAAGTTCTCCAAGCCGATCCAGCGGACCAAGGAGTACATCGAGATCATCAACATGATGATCTCGGGCGAGAAGGTCTTCTACGACGGCCAAATCTTCAAGCTGCAGCGCGGTTTCAAGCTGCTGTTCGAGCCGCCGCGCAAGCACATCCCGATTTACGTCGCTTCGATTTCGCCGAAAAGCATGCAGTCGCTGGGCGGGGTGGCCGACGGCTGGATGCCGATCTACTGGCCGAAGTCGAAGTTCATGGACGGCAAGAAGTCGATTGCGGAGGCATCCACCGACGCCGGACGGCCGAGCGACGCGGTCGAGTGCGTGGCTTCGCTGACGGTGGTGATCAACCCGGACGAGCAGAAGGCGAAGATGCAGGCCGCAGGACCGATTTCGTGGTATGTCACCAACATGGGCGACTTCTACCACGAGATGCTGACGCGAAACGGATTCGGCGAAGAAGTGGCCGCCATGCGAAAGGTGGCGGAGACGCACAAGCCGCCGCCATTCGGCACGAACCCTGAGCTCATGGCAGCGATGGGCGACCGGATGCTGGAAGAGACCGCGATCTGGGGCGACCTGGAAACGGTGGCCGCGGGCATCGAGGAGCGCCGCCAGCTCGGCGTGGACCTGCCGAGCATCAGCATGCCGCAGGGCCCGCTGGACCAGGTCGAGCGCGTGCTGGGGACGCTGGTTTCCTAGTCGCGCCAACAGTCCGACTACCAAAAACGCCCCCGGGGAGACCCGGGGGCGTTTGTTTATCCCTGCAGGGCGCAACGGCGTTCAGGGCCGGACGCTGGAACCCATCTGCTGGGTGACATCGCGGTCCCAGTGCCGGTGACGGGCGAGGGCGGCGAGGAACTGCGGCGCAAGTTCGGCAATGTCGTCGGAGGCGACGATGCCCGCCGTTGGCGTGCCGCTCGCGGATTCCGGCTGGTCTTCCACAGCCTGGCCGATGGCGAGCAT
>CAZKZR010000034.1:10935-12990 GCA_964557245.1 uncultured Anaerolineaceae bacterium
ACCGGTGCGACACCAATGGCCGCCGCCACTCGCGTGGCGAGGTCCATGTCGATGTTGGCGAGCACCTCGTTGACGACACGTTCCCGGACCTCTTCGCGCATGACTTTGCCAAGTTCGAAGCGGAGCGCGGAAATCATGTGGAGTTGCTCGACCTCAGACTGACTCCTGTAGAAGAGGGTTGCCTGGCTGAAGAAATCGCGGAACCCGGGCGCGCGTTGGCGGGTCTTGGCGCCTTCGACCGGCTCGGGGAAGTGCGCGTAGCCCCTCTCGGCAAGCATCGGATTCCCGCCGCCCACTGAGTTCGGGTGATAGTTCGCCTTTGACGTGCTGATGGTGTCTCGGTGGAAGCCGTCCTGCTGGTGGTTGGTGACGGGCACAACGGGGCGGTTGATCGGGATCTCGTGGAAGTTCGGTCCGCCGAGCCGGGTGAGCTGCGTGTCCAGGTACGAGAAGAGCCGGGCCTGGAGCAGCGGGTCGTTGGTGACATCGATCCCCGGGACGACGTTGCCGATGTGGAAGGCGGCCTGCTCCGTCTCAGCGAAGAAGTTGTCCGGGTTTCGATTGAGGGTGAGCTTCCCGACGCGGCGCACCGGGACAAGCTCCTCAGGGACGAGCTTCGTGGCATCGAGCAGGTCAAAGCCGAAACTTTCGGCGTCCGCCTCCTCGATGACCTGGAGGCCGAGTTCGTATTCGGGAAATTGGCCGGCTTCGATCGCTTCCCAGAGGCTTCGGCGGTGGAAGTCCGGGTCGGTGCCGGCCAGCTTCTGGGCTTCGTCCCAGGTGAGGGAATGGACGCCGGCGAGGGGCTTCCAGTGGAACTTCACGAGCCTGCTTCCGCCACGGCTGTCCACCAGCCGGAAGGTATGCACGCCGAAGCCTTCCATGGTGGCGTAGCTCCGGGGGATGGCGCGGTCGGACATGATCCACATGACCATGTGCGCGGTTTCCGGGGCGAGGCCAACGAAATCCCAGAACGTATCGTGGGCGGAAGCCGCCTGGGGCATTTCGGAATCCGCCTCGGGCTTCACCGCGTGGACCAGGTCAGGGAACTTCATACCGTCCTGGATGAAGAAGACGGGGATGTTGTTGCCGACCAGGTCAAAGTTGCCTTCCTGGGTGTAGAACTTCACGGCGAAGCCGCGGACGTCCCTGACGGTATCGGCTGAGCCGCGGGAGCCCACGACGGTGGAGAAGCGGACAAACACGGGAGTGCGGACCGCTGGATCCTGGAGGAACGCGGCGCTGGTCAGCTCGCCGAGCGGTTCGTACACCTGGAAGTAGCCGTGCGCGCCGGAACCCCGGGCGTGGACTACCCGCTCCGGGATTCGTTCGTGGTCGAAGCGCGTGAGCTTCTCACGCAAATGGAAGTCTTCGATGAGGGACGGGCCTCGCAGCCCTCCGCGCAGCGAGTCGTCCGTATTGGGGATCGCGACGCCCTGGTCGGTCGTGAGCGTTTCGGCCGTCGGGTCGCTGCGGAACGCCTGTAGCTGCTCGTCCTTGGGGGATGCGGCCGGAGCCGACGGGGCGGGTTGCGTTGCATTCGGTTCTTTGGCTGAGGGCATTCGTCACCTTCGAGTGCTCACCCGGCGTATCGGTATGGCATTCCGAACATAGAGGCGGGGGGCAGCAAGAAGTGTTTGGCCGGAAGGGCCGGAAGTTGCGACTCTCTGACAAATCTCGTGAGTGGTCGCTGAACGGCGTGCCGCGGTTCGGCAGCGCACCGGACGCGCTTGCGCCGGGCGCCGCCGGCCGCATTGCGATGCTATCGGCATGCCGCCGAGTGGAATGTTTCGGTTGCCGCCCGGCTGGCGGTGCTAGCGTGAGCCGAGAGGTGTCGCATGGCAGAAGAAAGTCCGACTACGCTTGAGACCACGGCTCACGCCGGGAAGAGCGCCGGTTCCATCGGGGCGGCCCGTGGAGAGAAGATCGGCCGAGCGGCTGGAACGCTGGTTGGCTGGGGCGCGGGCGCCGCACTGGGCGCGGTGGGAGGCTTTCTCGCGGGCTCGGCTACGGCCGCCTATCGGAAGGCGCGGAAGCGGGACCGTGGCGGCAAAC
>CAZKZR010000035.1:0-12723 GCA_964557245.1 uncultured Anaerolineaceae bacterium
AGGGCAAACACCAGCTTCTGTCCTGCCTCCGACGAACCTCGACGCCCGGGAAGGAGAGCCGATTCTTCCAGAAGAGGTTGCGGTTCTCGATCCTCGTCCGCGGCTGAACCGCTGGATGGCTGGCCACCCTGGAGCCAGCGACGCCGAGGCGGACCGAAACACACGCGACGGCTGGAATATCTGCTTCTCTGAGGTCGGGCGAAGGGACCACGGTCTCACGCTGACCGCACGCCTGGCGCCATACGGCCTCATCCTCGACAGCTGCGATTGCCTGATCGACGAGGCGTTCGCAGACCCCGGCGCCGGCGAGTGGCCGCTTCGCGACCGCATCGACCTTGCTGCGGGCAATCCGCTCATTCGAGGATTTGGCAGAGCGGCCGGCGTTGGCATCGCCGCCGTCATGGTCTGCATCGATCAGGACCCCGACGGAACCCGCAGGCTCGATGCCCTGGTGGGCCGCCGATCCAAGTCTGTCGGGACGTACCCTGAGACCTGGCATGTCGTGCCCGCCGGCATGTTCAACTGGCGCTTTGGGCCGACCGACCCAAACGGCCGGGAGTCGCGGCCCTGGGGATCGTACGAGGCCGACGACCTCCTCAGATCGGTGCTGACGGAGTACGCGGAGGAGACACATGACTACCGAGCATTGGAGACCAATCGAGACCGTAGGGTGCTTGAGTCCGTCGACGTGGTTCAAGAGCTCGTCCGTGTCGCGCGTATCGAGGTGACCGGAATCGCCATCGACCTGGCAAACCTTCGCCCCGAAGTGTGCGTCCTCCTGTTCATCGAGGATCCCGGATGGGCGGCGCGCCAACCATGGAAGCTGAACTATGAGTACACAGGCCACGGTCAGCCGACAGCCCGTGAAGCCAAAGAGCAGAGCGCCGAGTTCACCGTCATCACCGTCGCCGTCGAGGGCGAGGACCTCAACGCGTCAGCTCGACGGCGCCTGGACCCGGAGGAAACGGTGCCAGCCGGTGCAGCGGCGTTCTGGCTCGGAGTCCGGAGAGCCCGACAGTTGTTCACTCAGTCGCTCGTGGCAGATTGACGGCACGAAAGCCGATTGCGGCGTACGAGGTGCGACTAAGCGTTTCCGGTGATCGAACGGAGCAGCGCCTCAGTCCCCTCGGCGTGGGGAAGCTCGCTTTGCCGCGTCTGGACACGTTGGATAAGAGGCGGAGCTGTCGACCCGACCCAGCAAAATTCCACCGCGTCGAAGCCACGTTCGACGGCGGTCACCGCCATCAGACGATCGCTGGGCGAGTCACCGAAGACAAACGCGGCCGCGGAGGAGACTTCTGCGGCGAGCTCGTCGAGGACGAACGCAGCGCCGACCGATTTGTCCAGGCCCGGCGTGAGGACGTCGAGGGCGTACGTCGAAAGTTGCGCGCGGCACCCAGCGGCAGCGGCCAACGGCTCAACCACGGCGAACAGGTCGGCGAGCGCAGCACGCGCCTTCGCCGCATGGCCAACGAGATCCGGCCGGTGGATTGACTCGAAGGTCGCGGTCGCTTCCTTACTCGCGTCCCACTCGACCAGGTGAACGTACGACGGAGCCGTCGGCAGGTGGCGGAGCGACTCTCGCAGCGCTGTGGGGACGGCGAAACGTGGATCGACTTCCCAGTCCGGCGCGTCGGGACGTCGCCGCACTGCGCCCATCTCGCAGGCAAGCGGCGCCTGCTCCACCACCGTCGACCCCCCAGGGAGGTCCGCGAGGCGTGGCAGTAGCTTCGCCTCCAACCAACTACGCGACCGTCCTGTCACGAAGCCGACCGCCGACCCGTTCGCGACGAGCGCCGTAATCGAACGGAGAACGGGTTCGCTCACCTGAGCGTGCTCGTCAGTGATCACCCCGTCGACGTCGAAGAGGAAGACAGACGGACTCAAAGGGAAAGCCACCAGGGAAGGATAAGCGGGCGGGCGTTAACGACCTTGAGGCGGAGACTGCCGCGATTCTTGTTACTCGATCGCGATTCCTGTGTGGCCCGGAAGCTCATCGACCCTGCGCCATTCAAACCAATCAGCGAATCCAAAGCAGGCAGCCCAGGCGTCGGTGACTCTTCGATCTCCGGCCAGACCTTGATTGGAGTGCCGCTCGGCGAGCGCAATGAGATCCTCGCCCAGTGCTTGGGCTGGAGTACCGAGGTACGGCCGCACGGCGCCAGGGACGCTCAGAATATCCGCCACGGTCTTGGCGAGGACATAGTTCATCGCATTGGAAGCCAGCCAGACACTTCTCGGTGTGACCCGTTCCACTGCCGGAGTCAGCACTCGCTGGAGAGTCCGGACCTGGTCAAGTAGCGAGGCGCGCTGATGCGCCCGGAGCCCGGGATGCCTTTGGAACAGCCAGCGCTCAATCCTGATGTCGGACGGTGTGTCGGAGAGTTGGGCGACGGTACCGCTCAGCCACAGAGGGACGACTTCGGCAATTGCGTGTGGCGAGAGTCCCCTGCGGAGGGGTTCGAACTCCGGGGCGAGTTGGTGCATCGCCTGTGCCCGGCGCTCAGCAGTGAGAACGGGTACGCGGCGGTCAGCTGGGCGAGGTTCGGAGAAGTGAATGACATGACCCACTTCGTGGGCGACGAGATGATCGAGGTGGCGGCGCTCCGATGGGTCGTAGAGGACTAGGTCCCTGCTGACGTCCGGGTCCGACACCACGTAGATCGCCCGACCTCGTGACGCGACCTGGGGATCAGCGCGCACGACCACACCACGCCCTGACTGGCGCTCGACCGCAGCGATCAGCGCTCGTGTTTCTGGCAGCAGCTCATGGTGTGCGTACCGCTCGTGTTCCATCCGCTCGAGTCGCCACCAACTCGATATGGCGACCCTCGACGATAGTATATCACACGTAAACTACCATGAGACCGGACATTGGCGAGCGCTCATCACTTCGTTCCTCACTGATACACCCAACCGAAATTTCCGTCGCTGTCGCATCTTGCCAGCTTCGGAAAGTGGGACACCGAGCCGCGACAGCCGCTGTCGCGCCGGCGGTGGCACCTGGCTGTCGCAGTCCGTCGCGCGAGGCGAAGACGCGAAGGCCGACGCACCTCTAAGGCAGCAACCTGAAGAGTAGCCCCTACCGCGTGATGGACGGGACCGTGGAAAAGCCGCTGGCGCCCCGGCATTACGGAGGCGCGCTGGTGTGTATGCCAGCAGAGCCCTCCCGCTTGACCCAGCCACTAGCATGACTCTTCCGGCAGATGCGCTACGTCGACCTGACCCCAGGGCTCGAATACGGTTTGCGATTTCGCCTGAGCACCACGGAACCGCTGCACCGGGTCGTGGTGGTCGAGAAGGTGGACCGCAACAAGCAGGTGAAGGTTCGGCATCTCGAAGGCGATCAGGTTGGAATGGAGGAGTTCGTCGCCTTCAGAAACGTCGTCGTCCTGTGGAAGAGGCGGAAGCGTTTCCTGCGTAACGAAGAGAAGCTCCGGACAATTCGAGAACTCTCAGCCGGCGCCGACCCTGTGGTCCGCGAAGCGGTTCAAGCAGTGTTCGGTGCGGCCGGAGAGCACAGCGCCTTCGTCCACAGTGACGGGCATTGCTCGGCGGATGTGGCAGCGGTCGAGCGCCTCGCTGCGCGCGCGGGCGTCGAGGGGTCCTGGAAGGACCTCGACGCGAACGCGTTTGTGGACGACAACGGGTGGGTTCAACTCGGCTTTTCGGCAGCTCATCGACTAGCGACCGAACTGGCGAAGCGCGAGCCAGATACCGTCACCATGCACGTCGAGGCGCGCGAAGAGGAGCTGCGGGCTAGCGGCTACGCGATGGGCGAACGCTGGCAACACGAATGGCTGCGTGACCAACGCCCGGCTTTTGCGCTTATGCGGCAGTGGGCGGGCTTCAGCCACGATCTCGACCGCCTCCAAAAGGAGATTGAGCGGTTGCGCGGCCTTGCCTACGGCGCATCGTTGGACCTGGAACGCGCGGGCAAGCCGCGCGAAGCACGCCGGCTTCAGCGAGCCCTGGACGGCAAGTAGCCCGGGTCACCCCGACCAGGATCGCTCGGACACGAATCACGCCGTCTCGACCTTCCGACTCATGCAAAGAGGGTCGCCAACCCGTCCGCCGCCAACGAAGTTCGAGGCAACACCTGCGCATCCCGCCCAGCCGCGGATCAGTCGAAGAGCGATGCGTAGGCTGAGAGGTCTGACCGCCACCAAGTTGCGGTCAGCGGATCTCTAAGAACCGCTTCCGCTGGCGCGACGGCAACAGTGAGCGACTTCGAACGGCGCTCGCTCTGAATGAGGCGCACGAGGCGGGCCGCTCGAGTGCGCGTAGTCACCACCGCTAGGCGCGGCCGCAGCCCGAGGCCTGGGAGCCAACGCCGGTAGCCGCGGTCGCGAAGATACGTCGAGTAGCGGTCGAGCTTCGCTGCAAGGACGGCGAGACTCTCTGTGGCACGGTCAGTCTCGAGCAGGAAGGTCCCTTCACGGTTTTCGAGGCGCCAATGCACGAGCGCATCGGGAACGGGCCAACTGCGCCGAGCGTGGGCGAGCGAGCGGAGGGTCGGTTCGCCGAGCCATTCGATGAGTGCACCGCTATGGCTGCGCAGTACCTCTTCGAGTTTCACCCGGAACTCGGCGATTTCCAGTTGGTGCAGGACGGGCCCGGGGCCGCGGAGGCGGCCGGCCGTGGACCGAGAAATCAGGGAGCGCGCGCGAGACCCCAGCCCGTAGGCCAGCGGCCCGGCGCCGTGACCGCGATCCACAACTACAGCTTCCAGGTAGCCGTAGGAGACGAGGCGGCGAAGGCGAGCATTGACGGTTTGCGGAGCTTTCAGCCGGTCGCCCGGGCCACGAAAGAACAGACGCCGAATCTGGTTCGCGGTAAGGCGAGTATGGATTCGGACGGCTTGCAGGATCGCCAAGTCACGCGGCGTCGGCAGGAACCTCGTCTGGATATGGGAGCGAGCGGATCTCTGGGTCATCTGGGTGGAGGGAGCGCTCGCCGAGTTCGGCCTCGACGTCGGCTCGACGTCGGGCGAAGCGGCTCCGGCCATTGGCGATAAGCAGCCGCTCGATGGCATCGGCATCGGAGCGTTCAGGAAGCGGGCCGGCTGGTGAAAGCCAGGCGGGATCGTGCCGCTCGTCGTCGCGGGTCAGTTGCACGTAGGCTTTGTGGCGCCCGAGGCGGCGCATGTCGCTCGGGGTGATTCGTTCGGAGCCGAAGTGTCGGTGGAGGAGGGTAGCCTCCTCTGGGTCATGAAGACGAAAGGCGACGGTCGTGGCGGCCGTGCCGAGGACTGCTTCACGAACAGACGCGGGCGTCAGTTGGCCGACTCGTTGGACCGCGAGCACCACAGCCACGCCGAATTTCCTCGCGGAGTCGAATAGTTCGGCAACAGTCGGCGAGACGAACCATGAGGCCTCGTCGACGAGGATGACATGCGGGCGGCGGGCCGCGTCGGTGGAGCGCGCGAACATCGCCTGGCGGGCACTCAGCAATAGAAGCGACCCCAGAAGGCGGGCGTTGGTGACGCCCACGCCGGACAAATCGCAAAGGAGGACCTCTTCTTCGCGAAACACTCGGCGGAAGTCTAGCCGGCTCTCTCTCTGGCCAAGGGTGGTGCGCAGCAGCGGTGCTGAGAGCAGTCGCTGGAGTCGGTGAAACGCTGGCAAGACGCGACGGTCGAAGGACGACGCCTCTCCAAGCGATTCGAGAAACCGTGCGGCCTCCACGTCGCCGATTTCGGCGACAACATCGGCCCGGTAGCCGGCGTCTTCGAGCAGACGGGCGCTGTCGGCAAGGGAGCCACCGATCGCCTGTGAGGCAGCAGCGACGTGGCGCAACACCAGGTCCAGAACCGGGCCCCAGTGGGTGCGCCCGAAGACGCGCTGCATCACTTCGACGACGTCGTCGGTTGACTGCGTTGGACCGAGGGGGTTGAAGGCAACCGGGAAGTCGCGGTCGGCGAACCGGACACTGGCTGCGCGGCCCCGCGCAGACGGCGGGAGGCGGCGCGCGATTTCACGAGCGAGGCTGCCATGGGGGTCGATCACCGTGATACCACAGCCCTCGGCAACCAGTCCAACCGCGAGGTTGGAGAGTAGCGTCGACTTCCCCGAACCGCTGGGGCCCACGACGAGGGCGTGACGCGTCAGATCCGTCGGCCGCAAGCGGATGTCGGCGGGGCGCCCAAGCGGGTCGCGACCTTGGCCGAGCAACACGCCGTCGGGCGTCGGTCGTATCGGTGCGCGCCGCGCCGCGGCGACGACAAGCTGTGGCGTCGAAGCGGCGCTCAGCGGTAAGTGGTACAGCGCAGCAACTTGAGCAGGTGAAGCCCGCTGGCCGACCGGTAACCAGCGGCGTGGCCACTGACGGCGGAGGATTGCGCCGCATCCCCTGGAGCTGACGACGGTTCCGCGGGGAATCAGCACGCGGTTGCGAGAATTGAAGGCGCCGAATGCGGTCGCAGCGACCCGCAGCTGCCGTTGAGCCAGCCGGGTGGTGCTCGCTCCTGAGAGGAGGCGTCCAGCGAGCCAGAAGGCCGGTGTCGTTGCTCCGTCGAACCGCAAACGCGTGGGGTGAATGAGTAGCTGGAGCGCCAGCGTGCTATTCGGTTCTGCTGCACCCATAACGGAGAGGAGTCCGACTGCTGAGTCGATGCCCCCACTCGTCGCGAGGTCTTCCCACCCGCCGGCGCTCAGGGCGAGCCGGGACTCGATGAGGGTGGGCCACGCGATAGCCGGTGCCATCCGGTCGTCGACCGGAATGACTTCGACGCCCGCTGTGCTGCCGCGTAAGAGCAGTCGGATTGCATCCGCGATGGCTACGTCGCGCACGAAAAGCTGGTATCGGATGACACCAGAGATGGAGATGAGTTCGAGGCTGATCGGAGAGATGTCTCGCCAGAGACGCCACTTGCTCTTCGAGGCCACTTGCCAAACGCCAAGCAACCATTGGACCGTCGCCTGTTCGGCGTTCGCCGTTGTCGGTGGCGGCAAGATCGAAAGTGTCACTCCTGGGTCGGTCATAAGCGGATAAAGCGGACCACATGCTAAGTAGGAGTTGTGGCGCTACGTCGTCAGGTGCGAGATGAGCTGATGGCGGTGAGCAGCGACAACAGTACCCGGAACAGGTTCCGAATCAGTATCCGCGTCTAGTATATCAGATGTAACAAAAGGATTGAAAGCACTACCGATGCCTTCTGGCGAGATCTCCAAACGTCGTAGCAGCGCCACGAGAATGGTCCAAATTGCTGCGATAAGACCGCCGACGGCCATCTGCGCCGTCCCGCGGATTTTGCGGCCCTCCTACCGCATCCTTCCTGGGGAGCGCTCGACTGAGCTGCTTGGGGGCCACCTCGTGACGTAGCGCTGCACCTTCGAGTCGACCGCGCAGTAGGTCGCGGAGCACGGCGAAGAAGTAGGCTCCGTCTTTGCGGATCCGGGCAGATGGCTCGCGTCGCCGTTCCTCCACCAGTGCCTGGGCGCGGTAGAGCACCTGTACGAAGTCTGGTTCCGCCAGGCGAGAAGCGCCTAAAAGGTTTATCAGTTGCATCCGATTCTGTTGCTCGTGAACGTCATCGTTGAGTTGGCCAAGCACGTCGTCGATAGCCGCGGCCAATTGGTCAGAAACCCGCGCGCCGTGTGGTCGGTCAAGGCCCTTGCCTGTCGGTTCGGGTTCGGAGCTCCGCAGGCCCAGGCGCTCCAGCACCGACGCAACCGTCGCAAGGCCCTCTGCTCGGTCGAGGGTCGTCGATGGATGTTTAGCCGACGTAGCGGCGCCCAGTCGAGCCTTTGACTTCTCCGAGTTGCCTCCCGCGCTTGCGCCCTTCGAAGCTTGCGCTGTGTCTTCTTCAGCCTTGTCTTCTTCGGAGGAAGGATCGTTCCGAGGGGCCTCGGAAGAATCCTTCCCAGGGGGTGGAAGCGGCCCGTCGGAAGAATCGTTCCCAGGGGGTGTCTCGTTCCCTTCGAGGTCGATCGTTGCCCGGATAAGCGGTGAGAAGTCGTACTCGCTGGTTAGTTGCCCGCGCCCTGGCTGGGAGCGCTCGGTGACTTTCAGAAGGCCTTTGGCCTTGAGGGTGTGGACGTAATTGCGCACCTGGCGTCGGGTGACGCCCATGCGCTCCGCGAGGGTCCCCAACGAGGGGTATGGGTTGCGGTCGGTCCAGGCAAATGACCAGAGCTGGACCACCAGCACGAACTCCCCGGGCGAAATGTTGAGCTGGGAGTAGTGGTTGAGGACCAAGTTCGGAATGACCGTGTGACCAGCCTGGAGCACGGCATCCCCGAAACGCACGGAGATGCGGTAATCGCCAGCCTCAAGGCGAGTCTGCGGTTGGTTGTCGGGCTTGGTTGATGGCATAGATGCGTTCGCCGATGATCGTTTGCGGCCGCTCATCGACTAAATCGAATCGCTGGGAGGAAGTCAACCTCTTTCCTGGGAGGCTTCTTGGGAAGTAGGCCGGGAGGGAAGGTTGGAAAGAGGGAAACCTCCCTACTTCCCTGTTGGCCTCCCTCCCTCTTTCCCAGGAAGGAAGTTGGGTTCCTTCCCTTCTTCCCTTCTTCCCTTCTTCCCTCCCTACTTCCCTCTTTCCCTACTTCCCTGCTTTCCACACGCCTTCACTCGCAGCGCCGGTCAGAGGCGGCCGGAGTCTCTACGGGCCGGCGCCGCGCTAGCACGTCGATGACAGGGAACGCGTGAGCGGTGGGCGCTCGGAGCTATTCATTGGGATCGGAGCGACTGGCTATCGGGCATGGGGTCAGGCCTTCTTGGAACGGAGATGGCGGACGACCGCGCTCTTTTGGGGCTCGCGGCTGTAGTCCTCGTAGAGGTGGTGGAAAGCCGCTCGGGCGATGTCGTTTTTCGTGGCGTTGAGGTCGAAGCGACGTCGCAGTTCGAGCTTGAAGTCCTCGAGTCGGTCAAACTCCGCCTCGGTAAAGAGAAAGGAGTCCTTCCGGACAGGCTTCTCGTTGATGTCGAAACGGGACACGGTTTTCGCCGCGGGCTCGGTCAACGGGCGTTCCGAACGAGCGGCTTCGATCGGGATTGCTCGTTCGGCAGTTTCGCGACCCGGGCCGTTGGCCTTGTCGTCGGCGGGCGTGGTGGCCTTAGCCGACGTCTGGTTGAAGTCAGGCGGGTTTCCATGGTGCGGCTCTTGCTTGGGCGCGGCAGCGGCTGGCGCAGAGGTGAAGAGTCGTTGATCGACAGGGACCGGCGGGACGAGCTGAGGGGTTAGCTTCAGGCCAGCGAATGCGCTCTTGGCCATTAGGCAGCCTCCTTTCGCGCGAGGTTGGCCGTACGGTCAGAAGCCACTTCGCGGACAACGTCCGCATCGATGATCTTGCTGTTGCGGTGGAACGCGAGGAGTAGGCAGTTGTCGGCCAAGATGGCTGTTTCCCGGGGCATCCCGGCAGCGGCTTCGAAGACCGTTTGGAGGGCCTCATTAGTGAAGGGGTGAGGCGCCCCGCCGCTAGCGACGCCCCAACGGAAGGCGATCATCGACTCGACCTCATCGCCGGCAAGTGGCTCGAGCGAGGAGGCCATGACGATACGGCTCCGAAAGTTCCGGAGGCCGGGACGGGCGAGCGTATTGCGCAGTTCCTCCTGGGCGAAGAGGACGAGCTGAAGGAGCTTCATGTCGTTGGTTTCGTAGTTGATAAGCTGGCGCAGGAGCTCGATGAGCGGCGGTTTTACCGTCTGGGCCTCATCGATGATGAGGACGACCGTCTTGACCTCCGTCGCCGCCTTCTCCCAGAGGTGCTCTTTGAAGAGGTCGAGCATGCCTTTGAAGCTCTTGCTGGTCCGGGGCGTACCCAGCTCCTGGGCAATGGTCCGAAGCAGACTGTTGGGCGTCGGAGAGCTCGGGTTGGTCAGGAGGGAGGAGAAGAAGCCCGAGTCAAGGAACTTCTGGTGGAGCAGCCTGGCCAACGAAGATTTGCCGGTGCCCGTGTCGCCGAAGACGACGGACAGGCCCTTCTTGGCGCCCACGACATAGGCGGTCTTTTCGAGGGCTGTGGAATGGACGGAGGTAAGGAAGAAGTATCTTGGCGATGGTACTGTCGAGAATGGTTCTTCCTTTAGGCCAAAGAACTTGAGATAGGGTAACTCCATAGGTTGGTGGACGAACTTGGTCCAACTTTACGTATATCACCTCGCGTATCAGTTGTCAATATAGTAGTTACTAGTGTATGGTATAATAGATTGATGAATACTTCAGATGCTGGTGTCCAAACTAGCGGTCAAATCAGCTTTGAACAATTCGCTCAGGAGTTGACAATCGTTTTCGATCGGCTCGCACGGGAAGGGAACGGTATGCTGGTAGAGCGCGGCGGCATAAAGCTCGATCTGGGGAGGGAGTCCGCCTAACTCACTATCCGCCATGGAACATGCCACCCAGCTCAACCCGACAAACACGACGTCCCCGGCACTCTCCGACCTTTCGTCGCTCATTCCTTTGCTCGAGCGTTGCGTACTGGCCCTCGTTCGCTTGTGGCGCCACAGACCCCAACCTTCTTCCTACGACAATCTCAGGTTCGACCTGTCGTTGACCATTCACGACCGTGCGGGCAGACGAGCGACGTTGCGCCGGCTCCAGACGGTGCGGTTCCGGACGGCCGAGCCCGGCATCGTAAGGGACGTGGCCTGGGGCGAAGGAAAGCAGTTCGCCGACTACCGGGTCAGCGGCGCGGACTTCGTTGGAGTTCGAGAGGAGGGCCCAAACAAGGTCGCGCTATTGGATATCCGCCGCCGGCCGGCGCGGAACGAACACGCGAGCGTCGCGATTGAACGGTCCATCAGTGACGGCTTCCTTCAGGAGCGTGAGTACATCGAGGCGGAGCTAGAGCGACCTACGAAGGCCCTGCGCATGAGGGTTGCGTTTCCCTTCGGATGTATGCCGCGGTCCGCACGTGTCGAGCTTTCGCCACCAGCTCGGAGTAGCGTCACCGTTCCAGTTGAGTTCGACGCCGCCGGGAACCCCGAGTTGTCGTGGTCGACGCAGCACCCGCTGCAGAACACGCGCTACCGGCTCGTTTGGTCCTGGTAGCGAAAGAGGCAGCCTCGGCTGCCCCTTCCTTCGTGGCGGTTCAACCGCCGGAGCCAGTGCCACTCACGCGAACACCTCCACGTTGTACCTGACAAAGTATCTGTTCTAGCAAAGATACTTGTCAACGGAGGTTCTTTCGGGGATTTTGGCTTCTCATGAAGCTGTTCCCCAGGTACTCGAGGACCGCCGCCTTCGTAGTAAGCCAGTCTCGCCCGACTTTTTTTGCCCGGAGCCTGCCCTTGCGGGCGAGCCAGGCGAGGTGTTCCGGCGTTAGGCCAGATAGAGCGGCTGCCTCAGACAGAGGGATAAGTTCCTCGTCTTCCAAAGGCCCCTGCGACCCCAATGAGGGGCGCCTCCGACGTTAGTCGCTGAGCACACCAATGGCAACGATGACGTGCGGTGGGCCGCAGCGAACGGGTGAGAACCGCCTCGCATGTCTTCAGTGAAAAGCTGTAAGCGCGGCTCGTCTCCGTGGGTGCCCGGGACCTCCCCTCGGACGACCATCCAACCCACGTGGCAGATTCGGACAGCTACTCAATCGAAGGAAGCATCCGATTCGCGATCTTCGGCTGCGGACGAGAGGTTCGCCGGGCGGGGGCCTAGAAACTGAACGTCGTTCGCGACGATCTCGACCGTTCCACGTTCGCGGCCTTCTTCGTCCGTGAATATGCGATGCTCCAAGCGGCCCTCGACGTAGACCTGTCGACCTTTCTTGGCGAACCGGGCGACCGTCTCGGCGAGCCCATCCCAGCAGATCACCGTGTGGTAGAGCGTTTGCTCCGAACCGTGCACGCGCCGGTTGGTCGCCAGGCGCATGTTTGCCACCGACTTACCGCTGTCGGTCTTGCGCAGCTCGGTGTCACGGGTTGTGTTGCCAATCAATAGAACCTTGTTCAGTCCAGCCATATATCTGCTAATGAGGCGTCCATTCGGTTCCGCATTAGCGTCGTAATTATATCACAATCTAGCTCAGAAATCACTCGCCAAATTTGTTATAATAACTGTGCGATCGCGATCGACACGCTTCGCGCTCGTCGCTCGATGGAAAGGAGATTCAACCAGGGCGAGCAGCCCACGTCCCAAGATGTCGCTCTCCTGCGCCTGGAACAGGCCGTGGGTGCGATTCATGACAGCGAGAGCTTCCGGCGTTGGCTCGACATCTCCTCTCGTTTCCATACGTACTCTCTTGGCAACCAAATCCTGATCGCGTTTCAGAGGCCAGATGCGACCTACGTCGCCGGCTTCCACGCTTGGCTGAAGTTGGGGCGCCATGTGCGCCGCGGCGAGACCGGCATCCGCATCATGGTCCCACACGTGCGGAAGGTGACAAACGACGAGGGACAGGAGGAGCGCCGTGTCTTCGGATTCGGCACCGGCGTCGTCTTCGACGTCACCCAGACCGACGGCGAGCCGCTCCCTGAGCATGTCGTGCCGAGATTGGAAGGGGAGGGCGGCGCCGCGCTCTGGGAAGGACTCCAACGCTTCGCCGCAACTGAAGGCGTGTCCGTGACCGTCGCGGAGCCGGAGCAGCTCCCGGCCGACGTTATGGGCTATTACGAATCTCAAGCGAAGGCGATCGTCGTTGGCGCCCACGGTCAAAGCCAGAAGACGAAGACTCTCGCGCACGAGCTTGGCCACCACATCGCGCGCATTGATGACCGGGCTGCGAACGAGTGCATCGCCGAAGGAATCGCGTACGTCGTCTGCGCGCACTTTGGACTGGA
>CAZKZR010000036.1:0-12587 GCA_964557245.1 uncultured Anaerolineaceae bacterium
AGGAAGCAGATGCGCACCGCGAACTACGTCTTTTCCGTTATTTCGATTGTGCTGGGGTTCGCGCTCATCCTCTTCATCCTGACGCAGACCGCGCACTGGAATATCGGCTTTGCGATAGGCATCGTGCTCGTACTGAACGGGGCGATTCGGCTATGGTTCGCTCAGGATGATCACTAGATGACCCGCTTCCGGAACCAACGTGTCCTTTGCGGCGGGGTGAACTAGACCACCATGGCCCTGCCACACGCGATCCTTGTACCCATCGTGCAATCGCCTGCGAGTTTCGATGCGGTGAGCATCGCCGTCACGATGGCGAAGCCCAAGAAAGGCCGCGTTTACGTGGTGCACGTCATCGAAGTGAATCGCTCACTCCCGCTGAACGCGGAGTTGGACGCGGAGGCGCGCCGGGGCGAACAGCTGATCAAACGAGCGGAAGAGATCGGAAGTGAACTGGGGTATCCCATTATCGGGACCCTCCTGCAGGCACGAGAAGCAGGGCCGGCGATCGTCGATGAATCGCTGGACCAGGCCGTTGACGCAATCGTGATGGGCGTTTCCCCGCGAAAGCCCGGGGGTTCCCAGCTCGGACGAACGCCGGACTACATCTTGAAACACGCCACCAGCGCGGTATGGGTGGTTCGCCAATCGATGATCCCTGACAAGGGCCATCACCACGAATGAACTGGCGGGTGGCATGAACGTCATCGTCATGGGTTGCGGCCGGCTCGGATCGCGCATCGCAACTGTACTGGACCAAGAAGGGCACCACGTAACGGTGCTCGATAACAACGAAGGAGCGTTCAAGCGGTTGCCTTCAGGCTTCCGGGGCGACCGGGTGGTGGGCAACGCCATGGATGCTTCAACGCTTGAGCGCGGCGGCGTGGCGGAAGCGGACGCATTCTTCGCAGTGACGCAGGGCGACAACCGGAACTACTTCGCGAGCCAGATGGCCCGAGAGGTCTACCACGTGAAGCGTGTCCTGTGCCGGGTGTATGACCCGGTCCGGGAGGAGATTTTTCGCGACCTGGGCTTGGAAACCTTTAGCCCCACGAGTTTCGGAGCCCAGATCATGGTGGAGATGCTCCACAAAGAACCGGCGAGGAAGTGACGCGATGTACATCTTGATCGCCGGCGGCGGCAAAGTCGGGTTCCACCTTGCGGAAGAACTGTTGCGGGAAAACCACGAAGTGCTGGTGCTGGAACGCGATGGCGCGCGTGCCGCCCAGGTGCGAGAAGAGCTGGCCGGGAACGTGATGCAGGGTGATAGCTGCGAAGCAACCACGCTCGATGCAGCGGGCGTTTCCCGCGCGGACCTGGTGGCGGCGGTCACCGGTGACGACGAAGACAACCTCGTGATCTGCGACCTGGCCCGCTATCGGGGCGTGCCGCGGACGATTGCCCGCATCAACAACCCGCGGAACGAGCTGCTTTTCCAGAAGCGCGGCATCGAGACCACCATTTCGGCAACGCAGGCGGTACTCGCACAGATCGAACAGGAGCTGCCGACGCAGCAGATGATCCCGCTGTTGCAGCTTCACAACGGTCTCGAGCTGGTGGAAATCAAGCTGCCTGAGACGTCGCCCGTGGCGGGACGATCGGTCCGGGAGGTGTTGCTGCCCGCCGAATCGCTTATTTCGCTGATCGTGGACCCGGGCGGCGTGCCGCGAATGCCGAGCGGCGATACCCGGCTGAGTCCCGGCGACGCGCTGGTGGTGGTGAGCCGCAAGGAATCGCTGGCAGTGCTGAAGGAACAACTGATCGGTTCGACGCACGGGCTGGACACGTGAGACTCGCGTTCCTGGGTCCGGCCGGCACGTTCGGCGAAGAGGCGGCGCTGAAGTACGCCCCGGACGCGGAAATGCTGCCGTTCCCATCGCACGCAGCCGTTGCGGCGGCGGTCGAATCCGGTATGGCGGACATCGGCCTGATCGCCATTGAGAACCTGATCAACGGCTCGGTGGCTGAGTCGCTGGACATTTTGATCCACGAAACGACGCTGACTATCCAGGCGGAAGTCATCATCCCGGTGGTTCACAACCTGATAGCGAAACCTGGCACCCGGGCGGACCAGGTCCAGATCATTTTTTCGCACACGCAGGCCCTCGGCCAGTGCCGGAAATTCATCGAGCGGTGCTTTCCGAAGGCGCAGGTTGAAGCTGCCCTATCCACCACCGAAGCGGTGGACCTGGCGCTCGCGAGGGACGGAGACGCCGCCGGAATTTCGACGGCACGGGCGGCTGAGCTGCGGGGAGCCGAGATCATAGCGCGTGGGATCCAGGACACCGACACCAACGTCACGCGCTTCATCGTCCTGGGGCGGGGCGAACCTGCGCCGACAGGCCGGGACCGTACATCCATCGCGTTTACGTTCAGCGAGGACCGGCCCGGCGCCCTAGCCGGAGTGCTGAACGCATTCGCGGAGGCGGGGATCAACTGCACGAAGATCGAGAGCCGGCCGACAAAAGGCACCTTCGGCGAATACGTGTTCCTGATCGATTTTGAAGGTCACCAGTCGGACCCGCGGGGGAAAGCGGTGCTGGACGCCATCCGGCCGCTGTGCGGCGAGCTACGGATCTTCGGCAGCTACCCGCGCGCCTAGGGGATGTAGTTCTCGCAGCTGTTGGGCAGATTGAGGAAACCGTAGCCGTAACAGGTGTCGGTGCCGCCTCCGCCGTTCAGGAAGTCGATGAACCCGGGGCCGCTGATGAGCACGTCATCGCCGCCCTGGCCGTTCAGAACATCGCTTCCCGATCCGGCGATGATGCAATCATCCCCGCCGCCGCCAGTGAGTGTGTCGTTGCCTGACGTCCCGAGGATCAACGCGTTGCCGCCGCCGCTGCCGCTGTTTCCGATCTGGATACGAGTCAGGCCCATGCCTGCGCATTCCTCGGGCGCGAGCTGAGAAATCAGCAGGGCTTCGTCATCGAGGCCGGCGCGGGTGGGCGGGACGGTGTTGGTGGCCGCCGAGGCGCCGTAGGCACTGACCGCCACGAGCAGCCCCAGGCTGGCGGCGGCAATGGCCGGCAGCCTGCGCGCGATCACGCGATCCTCCGTGGAGCGCGAGGAGTTTCGGACGCCTGGCCGGAACCCACGGCTTCGTAGCGGTACGTGATCTCCATGTCATGCACATAGAAGGCGTGATAGCCCGGCCGCGCTTCCTGGAGAACGACTCCTCCGATGCGGGCTGCGATGCGCCCGAGGTCCTCGAGGCTCGCTACGTCGATTACGCGGGTGCGAGGAGTGGGTACGGTGCCACGGACGTTCACCAGGGGGCTGCGCAGGCGCGTGCCGGTTGTCGTTGCGCCCTGGACTCTCTGCTCGCGGACGAACGCGATGAGCATCCACCCCGCAAATCCGAACACGAGCCCAAGTCCGGCGAGCGAAATGGCGCGCGCGACGCTCACGGGCAGCGAGAGCGCCAGCAAGCGGATAGCGTTCGACTGAGAGACGGGTGTCGAAACCAGGCCGTCGGTGCGGGGCGTGAGCAGCGTTTCGTTCTGAGTCTGCGGGTCCATGCGAAGCTGGACGGAATCCAGGGCCATGGGGAGAGCTGGGGCGAAGGTATCCTTGAAGGCGGCGCCGCCGATGCTGCCAGACACGTTCACTTCCGGCTTGATGACGACCGAGTAGCGGTCGTTTTTGACGCCCGACTGCTCTTCCAGGATGGCGATCAGCGATTGGGCTTCACCGAGGTCCAGGAGGCCGGAGGCAACCACGGTGTCACCGGTGAAGGCGGTCTCCGGGGCGAGTTCGATGGTGCGCCGCCAGCCGTTCTTGTCGCCGAGTTCGGCCACCATCCGGTAGGTTCCCGCGGCGGCAGCGGGGGGCGTCGACTCCAGCTTGTACTTGAACTGGAACGCCACCTGGGCACTGAGGCGCCGGTAGACGGGTTCCCCGGAGGTTGCCTCGCCGGTGTCGTAGACACGGCCGTCAGCCGCCGGCGCGGAGTAAGCGAACTGGCCCGACTGCGTGTAAGGGGTGTTGGCCGGGACGTCGTGGTGCGTGGGGCGGTGGAAGGAGACCCATGCAAGCCCGAGCATGGCGATGCCCGCCGCCGCGAGGACTGAAAGTGTGTCTTGCCAGTTTCGAAGCATCTGCTGCATGGGTGGTTCTCCCGTTGGACTGGGGCTGGAGTTCAGTTGAGCTGCCGGGCGGGCGCCTCGCGCCGCCGGAGCCGGCTTGCCCTTGATTGCCGAGACTCCGCCGAAGCCCATGAAGGCGAGGCAGAGCAATGCGGCCATGTAGACAGGGGAATGGAAGCGCGCGAGCCACGAACCGACGGAGGGCACGTGGATCCACAGCTTGCCTATCAGTTCCTGCTGGGCGGGGTGGTAGGAATCGATGAAGTCGTTGTTATCGCCCTGGAAGACGTAGCGGGCGCCATCGCGGTCGATGATTCGATGAATGACCGGACCGATCTGGGGATGGCGATAGGTGACGACATCGCCCGGCTCGTAGCTGCTGGACTGGCGGACGATGGCGAGGTCGCCACGATGCATGCCGGGTTCCATGCTGTTGCCGTTGACGATGACGTAGCTGGTCTGCCCGCCGAGCTGGGGAGGCGCGAACGCCAGCCATGCAAGCCCGACGAGCAGGACGGTGACCACCGACGACACGGAAGCAACGAGGCGCCGCCTGGGCTTCATGGTCTTCCCCCACTGGTGGGTTGCGCCGGGGCCTGACCTCCCCGTGACGCGCAATCCGGTGTTCGAATGCTTACTGGGCCGCGACTACCCGGAGGTTGGCGAGGCTGGCGACGGAGACCGTTGCCGAGCACGAGATGTTGGACGTGCCGGAACAGGCGTTCGCGGCGAGCCACGTGCTGCCGCCGGTCAACGAGATTCGTGTCGCCCCGCCCGCCGGGAGGGCCGGCGTAAGCGTGAAGCTGAGGTTGGTGACGTTCGACGGGTTGTTGGTATCGAGCGTGTAGTGGACGTTCGAGACCTGGTATCCGGAGATGGCGGCGGAGCCATCCCCGGCGTTGGAGCCCGGAACGGTGTTGGAGTTGGCGTAGCCAACAGTGGCGACCGACACCAGGCCAAGTAGACCGGTGAGGAAGATCCGCCGGGGCGTGAGGACGATTGACCGGGTCATCCGAGAGCCTCCGAGCGCTATTAGTCGGCCGCGACGATGCGGAGACTGGTGAGTGAAGCCACACTGACGGCGGCGTTGCAGGAGATGGTGGTGTTTCCTGAGCACGCTCCCGAAGAGAGCCAGGTGGTGCCGCCATCGAGCGAAATGCGCTTGGTACCCGTGTTCGGTATGGCCGTGTTCACGGTGAAGCCGATGCTTGTGGTGTTCGCCGGATTGCTGGAATCGAGCGTGTAGTGGATGCCGCTGACGGTGTAGCCGGAGATTGCCCCGGAGCCGTCACCCGCGTTTGAGCCGGGCACGGTGTTGCTGTTGGCGTAACCAACCGTGGCGAGGGCGACGATGCCGAGAAGACCGGCGAGGACCATTCGGCGGGGGGTGAGGGTGAAATTCACAGGTTGCCTCTGGTGGTGTGGAGGGCCGCCGCCGGAAGACGGCGGCCCAGGGTCAGAAACGTTTGTTTAGGAGACGGCCGAGACTTCGAGCGAAGCCGCAGCGAAGGCGGTCACGGTGTCGGCGGGGATGTTGCAGCTCACCGTGTTGGTGACGCCGGCGGATCCACCGCAGACGATCCAGGCGCCGCCGTCCAGGCGGACCTGGACTTCGGAGGCGGGCTGGTTCAGGTCGAAGCTGACGCCATCGAGGTACGTGCCGTTGTTGTTCTGCAGCGAGTAGTGAATGTTCGAAATGTTGAACCCGCTGATGTTGTCCGACCCGTTACCGGCGCGGTTCTGGCCCTGGAAGTTGTTCTGGGCCGCGAAGCCGAAAGCGGACATCGCGACGACGGCGAAGATGGCCAGCGCAGCGAGGCGGCGCGGGTTCTTCAATTTCTTGACCATGTGTGTGACTCCTGAGACTGGCGGGTCCTCCCCGCCTCCTGGCGTAAGCCCCTTGGTGGGGTCTCCACCACGCAATTCGGCGGCCAGGGCTGTGTATGAAAGATGTAGGAGTTCGGATTTCCGAAACTGGCGTCACCGCTATTACCAATGCGCTATCAAGTTCGGTGTGAAGCTGCCGATTTGCTGTCTGCCGGGGCCATGCGGGATTTCCCTGACAAACGCGTGAGTTGCAAAGCCACTGCAAAGCCGCGACGATCGTTGTGCATGCAAGACGAGATCTACCGGGAGATACTTTCAGCCGTGGAACGGGGCGAACCCGTTGTGCTCGCGACCGTGGCGCGAACCCGCGGCAGCACACCTCGCAAGACCGGGGCGAAAATGGTGGTCCGCCAGGACGGGACGTTCTTCGGCACGATTGGTGGCGGGTGCGGAGAGGCGGAGGTGTGGCAGGAAGCGATGGAAGTCTTGGAAGGCGGCAAGCCGCGCATCGTGACCGTCGACCTTACGGAGCCTACCGATGGTGAAGACAAAATCTGCGGCGGCGTGATGGACGTATTCGTAGAGCGCGTGGGCTGAGCGCGTAACGAAAGCTTGACCCGCGAGGGCATGGCGTATTCGTGCCGGTGGCCTATCCTGTAGCATGAGAGCGCGTCCCCCGGGGGGCCGCAAAGAAGGTGCATTATGTTTGGATCTCTGGGAGCGCCCGAGCTCCTCATCATTGGGGCGGTGATTATCCTGATCTTCGGCGTCGGCAAGATCAGCGGCCTGGGCAAGGAACTGGGCAGCTCGATCAAGGAGTTCCGGCGCGCAGTGAAGGATGAGGACGCGGAGCAGGCGAACAAGACTCAGCAGATGAGCGCGCCACCGCCGCAGCAGTACATCCCCCCGCAGCAGCCGCAGCAGTACGCGCCGCCTCCGCCCGCCCAGCCGCAGCCGCCACAGCAGTCCGGCGAGCAGAAGACCAACCTCTTCTGAGGTTCGACCCGGCAGTAACACGACGAAGCCCCCGGAACTCCGGGGGCTTTCTGTTAGGATCCCTACTTCACGTCTCGCGCGCCGTGGAGTACGGCCAGGATTTCGATGCGGTCATCGCGGAGTCGGTACCAGATGCGGTACGGCCCTTCGACGAGTTCGCGAACTGTCTGCTCATTGAACTCCGGGACGACACGCCCGGACGCTGGAAACGACTCTAGCTGCCGCGCTCTCTGAAATAGCCGGTTCCTGGTCCGGCGTGCCGCTGGTTTGGAAAACTGTTCGATGTAGTTCGAGATGTCGCGTAGGGATTCACGAGCGCTCGGCGTGAAAACGACACGCATCAGGGCGCGTCATACTCACGTTCGATCTCTTCAAGGCTGGTCAACTTGCCCGTATCCGCCTCGGCCAATCCCTGCAATATGGCGCGCCGTTCCCTAGCGGTAAGCGGACGATCTGCAATGACCAGTAACGCGGCCGTCACTTCAGCATCGTCTTCGGAGAGGCTCTCGACATATTCGTGAAGCAATTGCCTTGCAGTCATAGCGAGAGTATATCCGCCGCGTGCGTCGACCGCGCCGGGCTCTAGCCCCCGGCGACCGCAGGGACAATGCTCACTTCATCGCCGTCCTTGAGGCTGGTGCCGAGGCCGGACATGAAGCGGACATCTTCGCCATTGACGTAGATGTTGACGAAGCGCCGAAGCTGACCGGATTCGTCCATGACGCGCTCGCGCATCCCCGGATAGGAACCATCGAGGTTCGACACGAGGGATTCGAGCGTTGCTCCCTCGCCGGCAACCTTGGAGAGGTTGCCGGTGAGGTTTCGGAGCGGCTGAGGGATGAGCACGGTGACGGACAAGGGACTCTCCAGGTTGTTCAGAGGAATGGTGGTAGGCGGCTAGCCTTCGACGATGTCTCCGGCCACGGGGTCGACCCGGACGCCTTTGGCTTGCGCCCAGGCGATGCTCCGCGCGACCTCTTCCGGGTCTCCTTCGAGTTCGAGGAGCACCCAGCCGGTCTGTTCATCAACATCCGCCATGCGGACGTTGGTGATCACGCGGAACTCATGGCCCAGGTTGTAAATCAACGGTTCCTTAATCAGGTCTTCCGGGAAAGTGAAGCGCACTCGCTTGAGGGCCATTTCAGGCAACTCCTTGCGCCACGGGGGCGCGGTAGGCAGCTTCGAAACTCTCCATCGTGGGCTCAATCTCGAGCGCGGGTTCAAGGTGGTCCGCAACTGCTTCGGCGGTCTTGAAGCCGGCGCCGGTGATGAACGCGACGGTGAGCTCGTCGGGGTCGATTCTACCCTGCGCGGCAAGTTGCCTGAGCGAAGCGACGGTGACGCCGCCGGCGGTCTCACCGAAGATGCCCTCGGTTTCCGCCAGGAGCTTCATGCCCTCGATGATCTCGGGGTCATCAACCATGCCGCATGAACCATCGGTCTCTTGCAGCTGGATGAGGCTGTAGTAGCCATCGGCCGGATTTCCGATGGCGAGCGACTTGGCGATCGTGTTCGGGCGCTGTGGGCGGAAGTTGGTGGTGCCTTCACGCCACGCGGTGGCTACCGGAGAGCAGCCCGTGGCCTGGGCGCCGCTCATCCGCGTCTTCGGCGCATCGATGAGCCCGGCTTTGTAGAGCTCCTGGAAGCCCTTGCCGATCTTCACGAAGAGCGACCCACTGGCGATGGGGGCGACTACATGGTCCGGGGCGCGCCAGCCGAGTTGCTCAGCAACTTCGAAGCCAAGCGTCTTCGACCCCTCCGCGTAATAGGCGCGGACGTTGACGTTGACGAAGGCCCAGTTGTACGAGCCGGCGAGTTCGGCGCAGAGGCGGTTTACGGCATCGTAGTTGCCGTTCACTTTCACAAGCGTGGGCTTGTAGATGCTCGAGCCGAGGACCTTGCCCGCTTCCAGGTCATGCGGAATGAAGACGACCGCTTCCATGCCCGCAGCCGCAGCGTGGGCGCTGACGCTGTTGGCCAGGTTGCCGGTGCTCGCGCAGGCGAGCTTTTCGTAGCCGAGTTCGCGGGCGCGGGTGGAGGCGACCGCAACGACCCGATCCTTGAACGACCATGTGGGGTTCATGGTGTCGTTCTTGATATAGAGGTTGTTCAGGCCGAGGGCCTTGCCGAGGTTTCGAGCGCGGATCAACGGCGTGAATCCGGCGCCGATGTCGATCGCGGAATCCGCATCGCAGGGGAGGAAGTCCTGGTAGCGCCAGAGGCTGGCGGGGCCGGACTGGATGCGCTGGCGCGTGACGTTGCGCCGGATGGCGTCGTAGTCGTACGTGACTTCTACGGGGCCGAAGCAGAAGTCACAGACGTGACGCGCTTCGAGGGGGTATTCGCGATGACATTCGCGACAGCGGAGGCTCGTGGCGTAGCTCATGCTCAAACTCCTGGACGTCCTCTTCGTGCGGAGGACGGGAACGAGCCGGGCGCAGGGATAAGCGGCGCCGGGCGGGTGGTGCGTGGATTCCGGGAGGCCCCTTCTGGGAGGGGCTAGCGCATGACCATGTGGCCCGTAGAGGAAACCATGTGACAACTCCTCAAGTCCGCGTGGGCCGGTCTGTTTCGAGCGGAGTCGCTCTCATCTTTCTCCTTTGGTCCTTCCGCAGAAGGAGGAGTCCGGAGTTGGCACCTTGTCGAATGAGACAGGTTGCCGGGGTTTCGAAGGGCCGGTCCCTCCACCCCATCTTGATAAGCGCGGCCACGTTCGCGGTGTTGCGAGACATAGTACCAAAAGGCCGCGTGAGTGTCAGGTGCCGCTCGAATCCGGGCCGGCTGTTCAGGCCGGCTGCAGCCCGAAGGCGGCGATGTCCTCAAACAGGACGCGGATGTCCATCGCCCGAGAAAGGACCTCATCGAGGTAACGGAGGTCGAAGGCGTCTCCCTGGGGCATGCCTGCCACCTCCGCGAGAATCTGGGCATAGAGATTCGCGAGCGGCTCGGTGGCAGAGCTTCCCTGTCCGAGCTGGGCATAGGCCCGTGCTACGAACTCCGCGAAGGAACCCTGGGGGGCGTTGGTGCCGGGCAGCACCTGTTTCACGCCGACGCTGGGGAGGATGCCGACAGACTCGGGGACGCGGCCCCCGCTGTTAATCATGGCCACGGCATCGAAATTCACTTCCCGCGCGACGCTCGTGCGGACTGACGCAAGATCTGGGTTCGAAGCGACGAGTTGCAGGTAGAGGAAGCCATCGAATGCGGTGGCGGCAACCTCCTCGACCAGGCCGTCCTGGTCATCGCAATGGATCGCTTCGTGGGCGAGGATCGGCATCAAATGTTCGAGCAGTTCACCCTCAGCGAAGGGATTGATGGAAACGACGCGCGCGCCGCTGCCAATGTGGGTGACCTGCGCGAGCAGCTTCGGATTTCCCGGCGGCTCCTGGAAGGCAATCTTGCTCGCCGGGCGGCCGGTGCAGTTGTTCGCCGTGAGCAGCGAGCCGATCGCCGGTTCAGCGAAGGTGCCAGTCAGAGCTGCGAGCGCAGCCCGAAGCTTCGGTGAGGTGACGATGTCCTGCGGGATGATGTCATAGAGGTCGAGGGCGTCCTGGAGCGTTTGTGGGTCGACATGACGGCGCTGCATCGCCGTTTGCAGCGCCTGGCGCTGAACGGCCGGGTCGCGATCCTCGGCTGTCACTGGAGCGGTCTCGGGGTCTCCGAGAAACGCTTCATTGCCTGGCATGAGCGCGCGGGAGGCGAGGACGACCAGCGTCTTATCGAGTTCGCTGTCGACTTTCGCCTCGATCGTGCCGGTAGCTTTCGCCTGGAAGGTGCTCCGCCGGATTTTCAACGTCGCATCCTGCGGAATGAGCGAATCGACGCGGAGTTCGATGACGCGCCCGGTGCCGGGCGCGACTTTCGCGGACTGGACGAGAACACGGTCGGTCCCGCCTTCGGCCAACGGCACCGAGAGTTCGAAATTGGAAGCGAAGGGGATATCCCCTTCGACGGCTTCGAAATCGCGGTCCATGGTGACCTTGATGGTTGAGGCGAGCTTCGCCTGGCCGTCGGTAACGTCACGTTCGGCTTTGGCGGAGGAAACTCGCGGCAGCGGTTGTTGCTCGGTACCGGATGAACACGCGACGAGGAAGCCGGCGGTGACGCCGGCGCCTATCCACGCTGCGAAGGCCGGGAACCGAGGAGGAGGCACTAGCGGCCCGTGTAGTTGGGCTTGCGCTTTTCGGCGAAAGCTCGGGGGCCTTCCTTCGCGTCTTCGGTCGCCATCAGGCGGGTAAGGAGGACGTCTTCGTAGGCGAGCCCGTGGTCCAGGGGCATATCGAGCCCGCGGGCGATGGCCTCCTTCGCCGTGCGTACGGCGAGGGGGCCGCGCTCGCAGATCGTGTTCGCGATCTGGTGCGCCTTATCCATCAGCTGATCGAGCGGAACGATGTGGGAAACGAGGCCCGCGCGAAGTGCGGTTTCGGCATCGATCTGCTCCGCGGTGAGGATCATGTAGTTCGCCAGGGCCGCCGGAATGGCGCGCGGCAGGCGCTGGGTCCCGCCGGCGCCGGGCATGATGGCCCAGCGAACTTCCGGGAGCCCGAAGCGCGCTTCGGGCGTACAGATGCGAATGTCGCAGGTGAGCGCGAGTTCCATGCCCCCGGCGAGGCAATAGCCGTTAATGGCGGCGATGATCGGCTTGAAGATCGGCAGGCGCTTCGTGAAGCCGCCGAAGGGGACAGGGCGGCCGCCCTCAAACTGGTTTTCCCCACGAGCCGTTGCCACCAGATCCATTCCAGTAGAGAACGACTTGGCGCCGGTACCGGTGAGTATGGCCACGCGGAGTGCCGGGTCATCGCGGAAGTCTTCCCAGGCCCGCTGCATCTCGCTGGAGGTCTGGGCGTTCACGGCGTTGAGCTGCGGTTCGCGGTTGATGGTCAGGACCGCGACCGGGCCCTCCTTCTGATAGATGATGTTCTCGAAATCCAGGTTGGCCATTCGTTTGCGCGTCCTTGGTCAGCTAGTGGGTGGGAAGGATACGACTGTGACGGTACAGGCCGATAGCGCCACCTTTCCCTTTCTCGAACGGAAGCGCAAAGCGGACGGGACCGTCCACGACTACCAGACAGAGCTTGTCCACCGCGACAAGACGGTCGTGATCGTGAAGTTCGTCATGACCCGGGGAGGCGGCCCGCCCCGGTTGCCGGTGACGGTACCGGCGGGGTCTGTTTCCTACGGGTACTTCTGGCCGAAGCGGCGCTACAACGTCTACCGCTGGATGACCGAACAAGGCGAACTGATCGCGCACCGCTTCGATGCGGTGACTGACGTCCGTGTGACAGATGACTCGGTGGATTACCGCGACCTTGTCCTCGACTGGTGGTCGTTCCCGGACGACACCATCATCGAAGAAGACCGGGACGAATTGGACGAGGCAGTGGCCAGTGGCGCGATCAGTCCGGGCGACGAGCGGCTCGCGAACGAAGCGGCGTACCAGGTGATGAGCCGGTACCGGCACATCATCGATGAGGTGGAGGCGTTGGAGCGGAGGTGGGTGAGGTGATGGCGTCGGCACATGGGAAACATTGGGCACATACCTTGTGGGAATCTCGCTAACCCGCTAGGGTTCGCCGACCCAGGTGCCACGCGCGTCACTCGTTAGTGCGTGACTCACGCGTGAGCCTGCCTCACCGAGCCCCACCAGGAGAGCCGGGTTGAACGAGCCTTTTTCATTCGCGC
>CAZKZR010000037.1:0-12437 GCA_964557245.1 uncultured Anaerolineaceae bacterium
CATCAGGTCCGGCGTGAACTGAATGCGACGGAAGGTGCACCCCAGGGACCTCGCGATCGCCTTCGCCAGGGGCGTCTTGCCGAGCCCCGGGACGTCTTCCAGGAGAATGTGCCCCTCGCACAGCAGGGCCACGAGCGCGAGCCGCACTACCTCCGGCTTCCCAACAATGACTCGCTCCACGCTGTCCTGCAGGCGGTCGGCGGTGGTCTTGATCAGTGCAACGTCTTCAAGCGAAAGGCGGTCTACGGTGGTCACCGGCGGATGGTACGCGGTCGCAGCCTGCCAGCGCGAACTGTGGTGAACGCGGCGGCCTCTTTACACTCCGCCTGATGGCCTCTGTCGAACGCGTGCGTCTCGCCTACAACAACGTCTACTTCGTCACCGATGGCGCCGAACTGGTGGTCATCGATACCGGCCCCGACTATCGCGGCGCGCGCGAGACCCTCCTCGAAGCCCTTGCCGGCCGCGCGCCGGTGGCGGTTGTCGCCACCCACGGGCACCTGGACCACGCGGGGCTCGGGGCGTGGTGGCAGGAGCGGGGTGTGCCAGTCATCGCCGGCGAAGCCGATGTTGCGCAAACACTTGGTCACACGGACCACGACATCGATGACCTGGAGCACTTTGTCGAAGTCTGCGGCGCCCCGGGTCCGGTCGTGGCTGAGGTGCTGGAAGGTCTCGAACAGCGCCGAGACTGGTCCCACCAAATGCGCGCGGCCACGGCCTGGCGCGAGCAACCTGACGGTCGATGGCCGACCGCGTTGCACTACAGGCCGTTCCAACCGATGCAAACAGTGTCTGACCCGCTGGAATTGCCCTGCGGCCTCACCGTGCTGCCCAGCCCCGGTCACACCCCGGGCAACCTCGTCGCCATCCTCCGTGACGCGGACGGCGGAACGAGACTCTTCTCGGGCGACCAACTCCTCCCGGAGATCACACCAACGCCCGCCGTCCAGTTCCACGACGGCGAGCGGTTTCCGAGCCTTCCCCGCTTCCTTGATTCGCTCCGCGCTTTGGAGTCGGTCGAGCCCGTGCCCGGAGAGTGTTTCCCCGGTCACGGCGAACCATTTGTCGATGTCCGGGCGGTGATCGATGCGAACCTGGACCAGGCTGAGGTCCGGACCGGCCGCTTGAGGCAAGACCTTGATTCAGGCGGGCCGGCCACGCTGTACGCGCTCGCGGAACGGGCTTATCCGCGCGCCCTGAAGCGGCGCTACTGGCAAATCATCTCCACCGTGCAGGGTCACCTTGATGTGCTGGCGGAAGCAGGCCTGGCCCGCCATGAGGGTGGCCTCTGGTCGGCCGGAGGCTAGGCGACGGCCGCCATTCGCGAGACCCCGCTTGGCGCGAGCTGGTTGTGGTCAACCCATAGCGTGAGCCGTCCCTCGGTTCGCACCACGCCGTTCAGGTAGCCCACGTGTGATGCGCTCCCGGGGGTGTTCACGGACTGGTAGTCCTCTCTGCGGACGTTGAGCACCTCGTCCACTTCGTCCACGAGCATGGCCACCGGGCCTTCGCTGGCCGAGACCATGATCAACCTGGTTTCCCGGCTGTCCTCGGGCCGCTCCACGCCGAACCTGCAGTGGAGGTCAAACACCGGCACAACGCGCTTGCGAACGTCGGCCAATCCGAGCACGCCTTTCGGCGCGCCGGGTGTGGCCGTAATGGGCAGTACCGGGAGGATCTCCTCCACGGCTTCGATATCCAACCCGTAGTAGGTAGCCCCCACACGGAACACCACCAGTTGCCGTGGCGGGTGAAGAAGGGCGATTTCTGACATGAGTCTCCTCCGCGCTAACACCTGATCATCGGCGTCCCGGCGGTGAAAGTAGGTTGCCATACGGTGCTTTGTTACGATGGGACCGTGACCTTTGCGGATACCGCGACCACCCGGCTCGAATCCATCGGATTCCGGACGACCGCCCCACGCCGGGCCGTCCTGCAGGCAATCGAGACCTCAGAAAGCCCGTTCACCGTGGAGGACCTCCTGGCGCAGGTGCCGGAAGTCGGCCGCGCTACCGTCTTCCGCACGATCAAACTGCTCCAGGAAGTCGACATGATGTGCCGCGTGCCGCTCGAAGACGGCACGGCTCGTTACCAGGTGTCCGCGGGCGGACATCACCATCACCTGGTCTGCCGCACTTGCGGCTCGTTCACCGAATTCAGTGACCCAGAACTCGACACGCGCATCTCGGAGCAGGCCAACGCGCACGGCTTCGCGCTGCAGGGCCACAGCCTGGAACTCTATGGGCTTTGCCGGGAATGCCGCCGCTCGGTTACCGCCTGAGCGCAGCCTCCAGTACATTTTGACCCGGGCCGGGGTGGCGGAATGGCAGACGCAGCTGGCTTAAACCCGGCAGCCGCAAGGCGTGTGGGTTCGAATCCCTCCCCCGGTACCACTCAACGCCGAACAGCGGTCCAGACACGTTTGAGCCCTTCGATCGGCACGCTGCGTCCGTCTTCGATTTCCCACATCGCCGCCAGGTAGGTCGGGAATTCGCGCGTTTTCCGCCATGGGCTCCGGCCGGAGGAAAGGCGGAGGTACCGTGTAGCGTACCGGCCCACCTGGACGGGCGCCGAGTATCCACCCTGCTGGAAACGGAAGTCCCACTGTTCAAGCCGGGAGTGATGACCGGCCAGCAACCGCTCGGGCACCTCTCCGGGAATTGTGGGCTCGAATTCGCGGGCGAATTCGAGGGCCGCGGCCATGGCCAGGCCTACGCCGCGTTGCCGGGACTCGGCTTCGAGGTACTCCCAATCAAACTGGCCGGTGGCGCGAATGACCATCACCGCGTCCAGCAGCCAGCGCAACGGCGGCACCGGGTCCCAGCGCACACCGTGAACGCAGGCGTTGATCACCTGGTCTTCCGCCGATGGAGCCGTGACATTCAGGCCGTCAATCTCTCCCGTTTGCAGCCGTTCCAACAGACGGAAGTCGGCCCCGCGGTAGCAGTTCTCTTCGAGCATGTGCCGATGGATGTCGATCTCCACACCGTCCGGCCCTACCAGCGGCAACGCGTGGAAGGTCCGGAGCCGTTTCAGGTAATCCTCCGGAGTCCCACGCAGCGGCTTCCAACCCCGCGCGGTCAGCCGCTCGAATCCTCGCACGAAGTCGCCGGGGGCGAGCAGGAAGTCGAGGTCGTGCATGGGGCGTAGCGCGGACTCGGGGTAAGCGGTAGCGAGCAGGCCGAGACCCTTCAGTGCTACCGGTTCAACACCAGCTGCCCGAAACTCCCGAAGCACCAGGTTCGCCGCTCGGAGCGTGATTCGAGTCTTCAGCCAGAATTGGCGGTAGACCCCCTTCAGCAGCGTCATCTCTGCCTCGTCCAGGCCCGCCGATCGCAGGTTCCGGTACACCATCGGAAGCATGCGGAAGGTTGCGATGTCGGTCTTGTCCAGCGAGTCGGACCGCTCGCGAAGACGCTCCCAGGCATGCAACGCCCCGGCGGGAGGAAGCAACGCACATTCGATGGCGGCGAGTTGCGTGGCGCTCGGGGGGCGCAGAGCTGGCGGTTTCAGGGTGCGCTCCTGCGGCGCTCGAGCGCCGCGCGAAGTACCCGCGTGTAGTCCACGCGGCTGCCGGCATGGACGATGCCAGTGTTGGACGTGTGGATTCGCCGGCGGAGGACAACTTCCGGGATTTGCTTCCATTTCAACCCGGACTCTTCCGCGCGCGCCCACCAATCGATGAATTCCCCGACCTTGACCGCTTCGTTGAACTCCCCGATGCGTTCCGCCGATGCCCGGCGGATCACCATGGTGCTTGCCAGCAGTGCGGGCTGCGGTTCGGTCTCCTGGCGTCCGTCGCCGAACTGCACGGCCTGGCCAAACGCGGCATCGCAGTCTTCCCCCAACGCCGCGAGCAGCGCCGTCAGCCGGCCCTCCGGCCAGATGTCGTCGGCATCGAGGAAGGCGAGGATCGGCGCTCGGGCCTCTCGCATCCCGGTGTTGCGCGCCGCACCGATACCGCCGTTCTCCCGCGTGATTACCCGTACGTCCGCGAACTTCCTTGCTACGTCCCCAGTGTCATCGGTGGAGCCATCGTCCACGACGATGATTTCGCAAGCGGCCCCAGCCTGCGAACGGACGCTCTCAATCGCCTCGGCGATGTAGAGCGCTGCGTTGAAGGCGGGTATGACCACAGAGACCGGTGTGCTGGTCACTGGTCCGCCCCTGGAGCCCGGCTGTGCTTTCGCTGCACCGACTCTCTGAGCGCGCGAAATATTCCTGTCTTCACCTCGGCCGCCAGGGCGCTCGCGTTGCGGTCGTGAATGCGGTGAATGACCAGCGGCTCATCCGCAATTTCCACTCGAACGCCAAGGTCGGATGCGCGTGCAAGCCAGTCCGTATCCTCCGAATGGGACATAGTCGGGTCAAACGGTCCCACGCGCTCCCAGGTAGCCCGCCGCAAGAGCCAGTTGCTCGGCATGTACCCGGGCTCGGAGCTCCCGTCGGTCGGTCCACGAAACCAACCCGGTACGGCGCCTTCGAAGTGGTAACTCTGGCGGGCCATCACGACGTCGACGTCCGGATTCGCACGAACGACGGCCAGTTGGCGCTCGAGCCTGGCCGGTAGCCACGTATCGTCCGCGTCCAAGAAGGCGATGAATTCGCCGGTGCTCAGGTCCACGCCGCGATTCCTCGCCGCGGAGACGCCACGGTGCTCCATCCGCACAGCCCGCGCCCTATCGAACGCCTCGGCGATGCGGGCCGTGCCGTCTGTCGATCCGTCATCAACGACGATCAGCTCGTACGCCGGCAGCGTCTGATCCAGGACGCTGTGAATTGCTTCGGCAAGGAAACGTTCGGCGTTGTACGCGGGAATCACGACTGACACCCGTTCGGTCATCCGGTTTCCTCCATCGGGCGCTTCCTTCGCACGGAATCCCGAAGGATGTTCAACATCAGGCCTTTGCGGTCGTATTTGCTGCTGGAAGCGTTCGTTTCGTGGATGCGCCTCTCGATGATGACGTGCTCGCACATGTGAATCGCCAGACCGGCGTCTGTCGCGCGCGCCAGCCACTCTGTGTCCTCGCCGATGGCCATGCTCGTATCGAACGTCCCGGCCGCCTCGAACGCATCGCGGCGGACCAGCCAGGTGCTGGGTTCGTAGGATGGCAAGTCCGCTCCGGTTCCTGGCCCGTCATACCAGGCGGGACGTGGACCGTCGATCAGGATTCGCTTGCGCCCGAGAAACACGGCCGTACCGGGAAAGGCCGCCATCGCCGCGACCTGGACGGCCAGGCGGTCCGGCAGCCAGGTGTCATCGCAATCCAGAAAGGCCAGCCAGTCTCCGCGTGCCGCGCCTATGGCACTGTTTCGCGCAGCGGACACTCCCAGGTGGGGCAACTTCAAGCACCGCGTCCCGCTGTAAACCTCCGCCAGCGCTGCTGAACCGTCGGTGGAACCGTCATCCGCGACTATCACCTCGATCGGACGGTATGTCTGGGCTGCAACACTTGCGAGCGCCTCTGCCAGGAACCGTTCGCCGTTGTAAACAGGGATGATCACAGAAATCCCTGGGTCAGGCATCCCGTCCCTCCGCCCGGAGGTTCCGTTTGATCGCGACTGACTCGCGGATCAGCCCGATGAGTTGGAGCTCCGCCGTCGGCAGCTGCGCGGAGACGTTCGAGTCGTGAATCCGCCGGTGCATGAGCGTCTCGCGCACAACCCGGTGCTTCACTTTCAGACTCCAGGCGCGCATCAGCCAGCTCAGATCCTCGCCCAGCGCCCGTCCCGGTTCGAAACCGCCGACGTAGTCAAAGGCCGCGCGCCGCACGAGCCATGCGCTCGGTTCGAAGCATGTCTTGCTCTTCGGGTCAGTCGGCCAGACCCACCATGCCGGCACCGAGTCGAACTTGTGCATCTGTTCGCACAGCACGATTCCGATCGTGTCTTTCTCGCTGCCCGCGGCCACCTGTGAACTGATCTTCGCGGGCATCCAGAGGTCATCCGCATCGAGGAAGGCGAGCCACTCCCCCTTCGATGCCGCCACTGCCTCGTTTCGCGCGATGGAGACCCCACCGTGCGGAAGCTCGAGGACCGTCACGCCCGGAAACGAACGGGCGACCGCAAGGCTACCGTCGGTCGAACCGTCGTCGGCGACGACGATTTCGATCGGGGCGTAGTCCTGGGCGAGTGCAGACTGGATCGCTTCGCCGAGGAAACGCTCACCGTTGTAGACCGGGATGATCACCGAAACGAGCGGGTTCACGACGCAGCCGCGCCGTGGGCAAGAAGTTCCGCGATCTTCCCGGCAATCGACTTTCGATCCGACCCGAGGACAATCCGGTAACACGGCACGTGCCGGACCAGGGCACCCATTGGGCCGAGTCCGGCCGTATCCGCCGCCGCCATCTGCAGCAGTGTGCTCGGTGCGAGGGCCAGCAGGGCCGCCCCGCGCGAAAGGGGCTCAATCCGGCTGTCCGCGACTTCCGCAATGACCGGCACCAGCAGCGCGGTAATGGGAAGCCGCCGAGGAAGTTGTTCCGCGTAGTGCGGGTACAGAATCGCGACGCCCTTTTCGCCGGCTTCGCGGTCCGGATTTACGATCAGTTGTCCCAGCTCCGGGAACCGCTGCATCTGGGCGGTATGGAGCTTCGCCGCCGCGTACACCGCGTGGACCATCGGCTGCTCGCCCGGATCGACCAGACAGTGGTCATCTCCGAGGTAATCCATCCCTTCGAGCAGGCACGTGAGCGCGGTGCTCGATTTTCCCGATCCACTCTGCCCCACGATCAGCGCCGCGTTGCCACCGTGCCCGACCGCAGCCGTGTGCAGGAAGTGCAGACCACGGTCAGCCATAGACCACATGATCATGGACCGCAAACCGCCTGCCAGGTCGCCGAACGTCAACTGGTCCGCTGCAGTCCACCAGTAGGTGCCGCGCGATGACTCCCGGTCGTAGGCGCTCATTCCTGGGTCGGGACGGGTGAACGCCCAACGGCGGGGCATATCGCGCTGGAAAGCGGGCCGGCTCTGTACTGTGATTTCGCCGTAGTCGATGGACTCTGGTGGGGGCACTCCGGTGGAACCGCTATCGAAGCAGCGGATCGTCACATCTGGATCGCCCGTCGTTTCCAGGTGAGCGAACGCCCGGAACATGGGTTCGAACAGTCCCGGGCCGGCGAACTCCAGGCGCACCCGGTATCCGCCAACGTCGATGACCCGTGAAATTCCCCGGCCTTCTGCCGCCTTCGCGTATGCCTCTTCGAGTTCGAGGAAAGCCCGGCTCTCGCCCGGCCAGGCTTCGATCATCAGGCGTCCCCTTCCGCGGCGCCCGCGCGGACGTTCGGCCAGCCCTCCTCATCGTCCACATCGTGAATCGGGTCAAGGAGCAGGAGCTCCTGCATGTCTGTGTACTTCTCAAGGAGGAGCGCACCAGCGGCCGGCCGCACGTCGGGCAGGGGGCCAGCTTCACCGTCCCGGGGCCGCAACAGGCCTTCCTCGAGCAACCTGGCCAGAAAGTCAGCTATGGAGCCTTCGTCCTGGCCCAGCGGCCCTGCAGATTCCGCGGGCGTTCGCCCGCTCGCCAGCAGCTGCCAGGCCGCGTCTCCGGCTCCGCGGGAACTGAAATACGTCCCTGTCCCCAGGTGCACAATCAGGACTTCGCCGTCAACGCTCTCGTCTACAACGTCCGGCCGGTTTACTTCGTATCGCGCTTCAACACCCACGCGGCGATCCTACCCGACCGCGGCGATTCGGCACCAGAAGCGAAGGAAGTCGAAAAAGAAATGAGGGTCGGCGCCGGGCTTTGGTGGACACGGGCGGGCGCGCCTCCTCCACCCAGTCTTCGGCCGGCGGGTCGAGCACCTGTCCTGGGAAAGGCGCCGATCCCTCGCACGCGACTATAGCCAGCGATTTCGCGAGACCTGCGATTCTTATGACTAGGCGTTCGTAAACTTTTGGCGAACGACTGAAAGGCTAGTGGTGGGAGGGGTCGATGTGGACTTCGTAGGGCGTGTTTTCTTTCGCCACCTGGCGGAACCGGTCGAACATCGCGTCATACCGGCGGACGGTGGTTGGCCGGCGAATTCCCTGGTGCTCGCAGGCGGAACCCACCGAACAGCTCTGGCAGCAGAATTTCCGGCCCGCCATCAAGTAGGGCGCCGAGGTGTACTCCGAGTGGCATCGGATGCAGCGCTGAGCTTCGTTCGTCATTCCCTGTTCCCCTGTGCGGACCTGCGCGCGCTCATTGTGTCGCGCACCGGCCCCATGGTCATCTGCCTTCTGTGCTGACGGCGCGCGTTGCGTGGCGCACCATATGCGAATGGTCCACATCAATCGCGTTTACACCCGCGCCGGCGACGACGGCACGACCGCCCTGGGCGGAGGGCAGCGGGTAAAGAAAGATTCCCTCCGCATCGAGGCCTACGGCACCGTCGATGAGCTGAACTCCAACATCGGAGTCGCAGTCTCCGCCGGGCTGCATGACTCGCTTCGTGAGCGCTTCTTCGTCATCCAACAGGTCCTCTTCAACCTCGGCTCCGACCTGTGCATCCTCGAGGAAGACAAAAAGCGCTTCGCCGTGCCGGGCATCGAAGAGCACCACGTGGCGGATCTCGAAATATGGATGGACGAGTGGAACGAAACGCTTGAGCCGCTCCGAAGTTTCATCCTCCCCGGCGGAGATCTTTCCGCGGCGCAACTCCACGTCGCTCGCACCGTGTGCCGGCGGGCCGAGCGGGCGACGATCGCCCTCTCCCGCGAGGAGCCCGTCGGAGCCCACGTCATCCCCTACCTGAACCGCCTCAGCGACCTGCTCTTCGTGGCCTCTCGCTACCAGGCGAAACTCACGGGCAAAGGCGACCTGCTCTGGGACAGTCGCGGTTACTAGCGGATACTCCGCCTCCGCGAGGACAACGGAGGATGGCATGGGACGGTTTGAAGGCAAAGTCGGTTTCATCACTGGCGGTGGCACCGGAATCGGGTTCGCCTGCGCCTCGGCGATTGTCGAAGGCGGTGGAAAAGTGGTACTCGCGGGGCGCAGGGAAGCGCCACTCCAGGCCGCCGCGGAGCTTCTCGGCGGCGCGGCGAGCTTCGTCCAGTGCGATGTCGCCAGGGATACGGATGTCGAGGACGCCATCGAGGTCGTCCGCTCCCGGCATGGGGCGCTCCACCTTGCCGTGAACGCTGCCGGCACGGGAGCCGTGGGCTCCGTGCTGAACGGCCCGGTCGAAGACTTCGAGCGGGTTATGCAAACGAACCTGACCGGCGCGTACCGATGCATTCGTGCTGAAGCGAAGCTGATGAAGGCCTCCGGCGGGGGCAGCATCGTCAGCATCAGTTCCATTGCCGGCAGCCACACGCACCACTGGATGACCGCCTACTGCGTTTCGAAGGCCGGTCTGAACATGCTCACCCGCTGCGCCGCCGACGACCTCGGCCAGCACGGGATCCGCGTGAACGCTGTCGCGCCGGGCCTGGTCCCAACGGACCTCGCCGCCGGGCTTGTCGGCAACGAAGAGACGGTCCGGGAGTATCTCCGGCGCATGCCCATCTCACGGTTGGGCACCACCGAGGACATCGCCAATTCGGTGGCATTCCTTCTCAGCGACGAGTCGGGCTGGGTGACTGGACTCGTGCTCCCCTCAGACGGCGGCCACCACCTCCGCCAGGGTCCCGATTTGATGCACCAGTTCTCTGCGTTCCTTCCGGAAGAACGCTAGCCGTCTACCGGACGAACGCGGCGTGTCGCGAGTGACTCCAGGCCACCAAACTCCTGGGCCGCGAGCCGCAGCAATTCCGTGATTTCACGCGTCCGTTTCTTTCCCAGGGACTTTCGCAGGTCAGCCATCACATCCGACCGGGCTTTGCGCGCCGCAGCGAGGTTGGCCGTTCCCTTCTCCGAGAGCGCGAGCAGGGAGGCGCGGCCGTCCTCCGGGTCAGGCCGTCGCTCGAGGTATCCGCGGGCTTGCATTTCTCGCACGGTCTTGGAAACGGCCTGCACCGAGACTCCCAGCCGCGCGGCGAGTTGCGTCACTTTGGTGTCACCCGCGAGCAGCCCCTGGACGATGAACCCGTCTCCGTACCGCGTGTCGTCAAATCCCGCTTCGGCGAGCCGGGCCAGCACTGCTGCGCTAAAGCCATTGGCCACGACCAGGCAGAGAAGCCCGATATCGTCCTGGGCAGCAACCATGGGTTCGGACGGCATCTCTTCATACTACTCAACGTGGGTTGACTAATCTACTCAACCTGAGTTGAATACTTCGCATGCATGCCGCCACCGAAACCACACTCGAACTTGCCGTCTCCATCGCCCACGGTGCGGTCTGGGCACAGATGACCACCGTTGATTCGCAATGTAGGCCGCGGAGCCGGGTGGTCCACCCCGTCTGGCAACTCCGAGACGGGGTGCTGCGCGGCTGGCTGACCACCCGGCGCTCGCCGCTGAAGGTCCGACACCTCTCTGCAAATCCCCACGTCTCCCTGGCCTACCTGGCGGCGAACCACGATCTCGCCTACTTCGATTGCACAGCGGAGTGGATCGAGCACGAAACCGGCAAACGGGAGTGCTGGGATATCTTCCGCGATGCTCCCGCACCGGTCGGCTATGACCCCGCCGCCATCTGGCCAGATGGTCCGGAGAGCCCCGGATTCGCTGTGCTGCGCTTTCAGCCGTACCGCGTGCAGGCTGGGCTCGCCTCGGACATTGCAGCTGGAGTCAAGCCGCGGATCGCCGCCGTTTAAGTCCGATCGCTTTCGGCCTGCGTACTGCAGGCATGGGGCGAGTCTTCGCAGCCGCCGTCTTCGCCGCCATCCTCAGCTCATGCGGCAATCAAGGGAATAAAGCTCCCTTCCCCACATACAAAGGGGAGCCGAACGCAGACGATGCGGCACTGGCCGGGCGCATAGAGTTCGAGCACGGCCGCTGCCTGTACGTCCTATCCGAGGACGGTGAACGCACCCTCGTAGCGCTCCCTGCCGTAGCGACCTCGTGGGACGCTGAAAACGCCACCCTCAGGCTCAACGGCGTGCCGATTAGAGACGGCGACTCGGTCGTCTTCGGAGGATCGGGACTCGCGCAGCCACTAGCCGCTCTGAATTGGAAGAGAGAACCGGATTCCGCCTGCGACACCACCAGGGTCTGGGTCGCCGGCGATTCTGTCGGCCAGCCGCGCCCCTGACCAGTTGACACCGTTCGGGCCTCCCCTACCCTATCCTCGCCCCCGACCTACACCTCTCCGGGGATGCAAGGAGAACACCTCACAATGGCGGAGCTCAAAGACAGCGCGGAACAGTTCGCGAAGGACCTGATCAACCAGAACATCGCCGGCCTCATGATGGCCTTCACCCCGAATGGCATGGGTCAGGCCATGGCTCTCCAAGGGCAGATGGCGGCTCAGCCGCAGCCGACCGGCACGCCGTCGGTGACCGTGAACGTCACTGGCCAGGAAGGCGATGACCACCTGGTGGACCTCGTCATGGGTTCCGACGGCAGCCCAGAAACCCGCACCATCGCCACCCGCTGGAAGGATGTCGCCGGCGCCTGGAAGGTTGATGGCATCGCCCTCAAGGCGTAAGCATCCTCACCGCTGACCTCTCGGAGCCGGGCCTGCAAAGGTCCGGCTTCTTCGCATCTGAACCACGTTCGGGCTACGATCCGTGCGCATGGCTAAGTCGCTGACCGGCACGAAACCGCTTCCCTGGCACCATCGGGCCCGCAGGTTCCTGGACGTCGGGTGGACCTTTCTCGTCATCTACCTGAGCTACAAGCGGATCCAGCGGAACAAGAAACTCTCGCCGAAGCAGCGCGAAGTGCGCCTCTCTCGCGCGCACACGCGCAATGCTGAACGTATCTACGGTCTCGCCACGCGCCTCGAAGGCATGATGATCAAGACCTGCCAGTTCATCAGCTCTCGCGCGGACGTCGCCCCCACCGAATACATCTCCGTGCTCAGCCGCCTGCAGGATTCGGTTCCCGCGCGTCCCTTCAGCCAGGTTGTCGCGGTCTTCCAGCGGGAATTCGGCCAGCACCCTGACGCACTCTTCGATGGCTTCACTCGTGCGCCGATTGCCTCCGCTTCGCTCGCGCAGGTGCATCGTGCCCGCACCAAGGACGGCCATGACGTCGCTGTGAAAGTCCAGTACCCCGGCATCGACCGCATCCTTGAGACCGACCTTCGCAACGTCGCTATCCTCGTCAAAATCCTGGCCCGCATCGAGAAGAACTTCGACTTCCGCGTCCTGATGGAAGAGATGAACAAGGATATGCCTCGGGAGCTCGATTTCGTGCTTGAGGGACACAGCTCCGAGCGCGTGGCAGAAGACCTCGCGCACCGTGCTGACATCAAGATCCCCAAAGTCTTCTGGGACCAGACCCGTCGGCGCGTACTCACTACCGAGTTCATCGAAGCGACGAAAATCTCCGATATCGAGGCGCTGGTCGCTGAGGGCATCGACCCGAACCAGGTCGCGCTCATCATGACCGAGGCCTACTG